>DASZWQ010000111.1 GCA_035546535.1 Pirellulales bacterium
AGCGGCAGGTCGTAGCCCAGGTCTTTGGCCGGAACGCTGGCGACACTCGACAAGCCTGGGTAGGTGCGAAAGTCGATCGCCGGGCACATGCCCGCGATCCGGTCGACGCACGTCGGGTGGCGAAGCGCCCAGCCGTAGGCAAGCAACCCGCCATGGCTGTGGCACAGCAATCGGGCTCTCGGGTGCAAACGGTATTCGGTCGTTAGCAGCGTGTAAAACCCCTGGCAGACATCCGCCGCGGCAGGGCTCGCGAAGGAGGCGCCGACATCGACGCCGGCGACGTGGAACCCGGCGGCCAACGCCCGTTCGACGTAGAACTGGTGCGCGATCGAACCGAATCCGTCCTTGATGGCGAGCCAAAAGGGAAAGTCCCAAATCCAGCGCCGCTCGCTGTCAACTTCGCCTTTCGGCTTGATCAGATAGGCGATCCGGTCGCCGACGCGCATGCTCACAAGCGTGCCGTGCTCGTATTGGCCCGAAACCGTCGTGGGCACTTTCTGCACGTTGGCGCGAGCATTCGCCGGTGCGGCCGCGGGCGGTGGCTCCTCGCCTCGTGCCACGGCGGCAAACAGCATCAGGCCGGCGAGCGGTGCGAACAATCGCGACGGCAAGATGGTCGCCATAGCCGTGCATCCCCTGAGCTTCGACCTTGCTGTAGGCGGACAAACTCTCGACTGCGCGACGCTCAACGGTGACGACGGCTTGCCCAGTCGCCTTATGGCGACGACAGGAAGGGACGCGAAGGCCAGGTGCGTTCGACATGCGGGCCTCCTAGAATCCGGTCGTCTACCGGGCTCTCGGATGATCACCCGCCGCACGGCCGGCCGTCGGGAGGTTATGTTCCGGCAGGTGACGTAAAGTCGCGTTTCGGCGGAACCTGGTGCAAGTGCCCCCTGTAGGACTCGAACCTACAACCCTCTGATTAAGAGTCAGATGCTCTGACCAATTGAGCTAAGGAGGCGTGCCGGCCATACCCCGAAGCGGTCGGGGATGGCGGATACACCATCCTATCGAAATGGAGCGTTTTCTCAAGAGGCGAGCCGCTTCTGGGCAATCGGGCCGACGGCCTGATTCGGAACGCGAGTTCCTGCCGGGATTTGACGAGGCATCGGTCGTCGCTCAGCGCCGAGCCACTTGCTCGTCAGGTACCACGGGATGGCGTCTGGCCAGGCAGGGAACATTGCCCGAATTGTCGAGTTCTACGCGGCAGTACTCGGCGAGTCGATAGATGGCATGCTTGTGATCGTCGTTCAGCATCTCGGCCCCGCGACCGCTGATCCCGACGTTGAAACGTGTATCGCGACCGGCGGCGCGCTTTATGGCAGCGACAATTCTCTCATTCGATACGCGGATACCGTAGAAATCCGCGATCCGCCGCAGCTCGCTTTCTTGGTTCGCAAAGAGCTCTTCATACGTTACGTGGCACAATTCCAGCCGATCGGCCGCGGCGCGCCAGGAAAGCAGGAAATTGAAGTACCAAGGCAGATGCAGGTGGATCAGGTAATCCACACGCTCTTGCCAAGCCATCCGCAGGTAATCCTGAGAGATGTATCCGCAGGACAGGCCGCTGCCGTGCTGTTCGAAATGATCGTGCAACGACGCGACAATGTCGAACAAGTTGCGCGTCTGCACGATCGGACGCATGCGATACCAGACCAATAGTTCCAAGTTGGCTTGCGTCGCCCTCATGTGTTGTTGCATGATCGAAGGGCGTCGCGGCCGGTGCAATCGCCGTTCAGACAGATCTTGCTCTTTCTGCTCGCCAGGCTCGGCCGCATACCACCCAGGGTATCCGGTCAGCTCTTGCAATACCTTGCTGAGATAGGTGGATCCGGATTTGGGAAAGCACGCGATGAAAATGTGCTTCCGGTTCCAGTTCCACAGCGATGCGATCAAGGGCCGACGCACGTTACAAGCCTTCCTGACTTGACGGCCTGAAGATGGAGTCGTAATGGCAACATTTAACACCGCAGCCCGCGGTTTATATCGTTCGGCAGCAGGAAAAAACCGGCTCGATCCCGCGCAATCTCTATATAAAGAAAAGCGAAAAATCCGCGCACTGCCTATCGGCATAGGGTCGCGGTGCCTTGCCAGGTGAAGGCGACGTTATCCATTCGCATGGCCGGACACGGGCACTCGATGCGGTGGCCGAGACGCAAGCATAAGCCCGTTATGGGATTGCGCATGCCCCTCGTCGCCTACTCCGGGCGCCGCGAGGTGCACGGCCCGTTAGGCCGCGAAGGCGAGCCCCTACCCGAGTGCCGGCATGCTATACCGCATCACCGTGGACCCCAGAGCTTTCCAGCGGTGAGGCAAGCGTGCCAAAGCGTCGCGAGCGGGCAACGTAGCGGACGTATTGCTGGCGCTGAGGGAAAATGGGCTGTGCTGCCCGCTACGGACTGGCTGTGTCCGGCCGCGTTTCGGCCGGGAACTGCTCGTGCAAGAAATCTTTGATTTCCGCCGCCACAGGCCGAATTGATACCGTACGATCGGTGCCCGCGAGCGCGGCGCGCGGGCAATTGAAAGCCAAGAGGATCGCCACTTGATCCTCCCCGTCGACGAATTGAACCACGTGCGTCCATTGGGGCGGGGCTTCGCACGGCGCCTCGTCCCAGACAAAGCTGCGATCGTGAATCAGGCTGTTGCGAATATGCGAGAATCCGTTCGCCTGGCTGATGTCGCGCTCAGCCACCGCCCGATAACGCTGGCCGGCCACGCTGAATTCGAGCGCCGGGCTTTCCGCGCCCTCTATCGGTACGGCATCAACGGCCGGGACAATCCTAAAGGCTCGCGCCGCGGGCGCTCGCAGCATCATTTCCGCGGGCCGAACGCCCCACAACGCCAGCGGCCGCTCCTGCAATCGGGCATAGTAAAACCAACTGGCCATCGCCGCCACGATTGAGAACCCAAGGACGCTCAGGATCACCCACTTTCCCTGCACCAGGTTGGCGCCATCGTCAGGGGGCCTAGACGGATATTCGGCTGGCGTGGCGGCATTGTTCATCATGCGATTGCGCCGCTCTCGCGCAGCGCCTCGATCTTGGCATTGTCCAGGGATAGCCAGTCGCGCAAGACCTCGTCGGTGTGCTGGCCGATCTCTGGCGGCGCGACGGCGCGCCGCGGTGGTTCGCCGTCGTAGTGAATCGGGCTGGCGACCACGCGATAGCTGCGTCCCGTGCCGTCGACGACCGGCAGGATCATCTCGCGCGCGGCGACCTGCGGCGTGAGCATGGCTTCATCCACCGACAGGACCGGCCCGTGCGGCACATCGATCGCCGACAGCAATTCCTGCCAGTGATGCCGTGTACGTTGCCGGACCAGGGGACGCAACAGGGCCAGCAATGGTTCCCGATGCGCCACGCGCGAGGCATTCGTACGAAAGCGCGGATCCGCAGCCCAATCTTCGTGCCCGGTTGCCGCGCACAGCTTGCGCCACTGATCGTCGTTGCCGACGCCGATGACCAGGAATCCGTCTGCTGTCTCGAAGGACTCGTAAGGAACGATCTGCGGATGAGCATTCCCCCAGCGCTGCGGCCGCTCGCCCGTCACCAGCGCACTTTGCGCCACATTCACCAGGCTGGCCAGCGTGCAATCGGCCAATGCCAGGTCGAACGACCGTCCCCGACCGTCGCGCGCAAGCGCGTGCAATCCCACCAGGACGCTAATCACCGCGTATAGCCCTGTGAGAATGTCGCTCATGGCGACACCGACCTTGACGGGTGGACCGTCGGGCTCGCCAGTGATCGACATCAGCCCGCTACCGGCTTGCGTCACCAGGTCGTAACCGGCCACGTTCGACCACGGGCCGGTCCGCCCGAATCCTGAAATCGAACAACTCACCAGGCGCGGATTCAGTTGCTTCAAACGCGCCGGCTCGAGGCCAAATCGCTCAAGGGCGTCGGGCAGAAAATTCTCGACCAGCACGTCGGCAGCACGGATCAAGTCGTCGACAATCGCCCGCGCCGCGGGATTCTTCAAATCGAGCGCCAGCGATCGCTTGCCCCGATTGCACGACAAAAAATAGGCGCTCGGACCATCGCCATCCAAAAACGGCGGTCCCCATTGCCGCGTGTCGTCGCCACTGCCGGGGCGTTCGACCTTGACGACATCGGCCCCCAGATCGGCCAGGATCTGCGTGCAGACCGGGCCGGCCAGTACCCGCGACAGGTCCAGGACCTTGAGGCCCGCCAGGGGATAGCTGCTGCTGGACATCAATAGCAAAGCTCATTCTCGCGCCGGCATTCGGGCGCTCAATCGGATGAGACGATTGTAAGGCCAGGTCGTGCGTAAGGCCGAATCGCGATCGCCTCGATTTCGCCCGTGCTCGAGGCCTAGCCATCCTCTGCGAGGCAAGTATACTACTGACGTATGGTCAGGCCATCCACCGGGCGGCCACCACGTGCACCGTATCAAAGTTTCCGCCAGAATCGTTCTCTACACGCGAAATCTCTACACCCGAAAAATGTCCAACGCTTTCGATCCTTATCGCGAAGCTCTGGTGGTCGAGACGTCCACCATCTGGCCCGATGAATACGATGCTTGGGAGCCTGCGGTGCGCGATCAGGTCGCCGAGCGTTTGCATGCCGAGCCGCAGGCGGCTGCCGAGTTGGACTACGTCCGGCAGCACACCGGTTTTTGCCGGCAAATCACGGTCACTCCGGCCGACGTCGACCGTGTGAAGTAGCGCCTTCGCGCCGAGAGCCCCCCTCCAGGTTCGGCCGGCCGAGCCGTATTGCTTGCCTTTTTGACAGGGCTGGGCAGCCCCGTAGCGCTATTCTAAAGTGTTAAAGGCGCGTCTGCCGCAACATTCCGCCCCCTTTGCGGAATGCACCGGGTGTGTCGGTTAGAAGCGCTCCCTGGTACGGAACAATGTAGCGTGAGTTCGATCACTACTGTCGACGTCGTACTCGCCGAGCGCGGGTACACGATTGAGATTGGCACCGGCAACCTGGCAGGCGCCGGCCGATTCGTCAGCGAGCGCGCCGCGACATCGCACGTTGCGCTCATCACCGATGACAACGTCGTGGATCGCCTTGCGCGGCCCGTGGCTGAAAGTCTGTCGCAACTGGCCGACGTCGATATCCTTTCGATCGAGCCGGGCGAGACGGCCAAGAGCATCGAAACGGCCGACGTGCTGTGGCAGAAGCTGCTCGACATCGGCGCCGATCGAAAGACATTGGTGGTGGCCGTCGGAGGCGGCGTCGTGGGCGACCTGGCCGGCTTCATCGCCGCCACGTTCGCGCGTGGGCTGCCCTTCGTGCAGATTCCAACCACTCTGTTGGCGCAGGTCGATAGTTCGGTCGGCGGCAAGGTCGGCATCAATTTGCCCGGCGCGAAGAATATGGTCGGCGCCTTCTGGCAGCCGCGCGGCGTACTGATCGACACGGCAGTCCTTTCCACGCTTCCCGAGCGCGAATATCGCGCCGGCCTGGCCGAAGTGGTGAAATATGGCGTGATTTTGGACGAAGAGTTCTTCGCGTATCTCGAAGGCCATGTGACCGAGATTCGCGCTCGGCAGGACGAAGTGCTGCGGCACATCGTGGCCCGTAGTTGTCAACTGAAAGCCAACGTCGTATCGGCCGACGAACGGGAAGAGACCGGCTTGCGCGCCGTGCTGAATTACGGCCATACGTTTTGCCACGCTTTCGAAACCCTGACCGGCTATGGCCAGTTGCTGCACGGCGAGGCCGTAGCGATTGGCATGACCTGTGCCGCGCGATTGGCCGAGCGACTGGGGCGCATCGACGGCGAGTTTTCGCGCCGCCAGCAGGCGCTGCTGCTCGCTCTGGGACTGCCGACCGAGGCGCCGCGCCTCGAGCCAGGGGAGGTGATCGCCGTCATGGCGCGCGACAAAAAGGCCGCGGGTGGGAGGCTGCGATTCGTCCTGCCCACGCGCTTGGGCCACGTCGAGTTGGTCGGCGACGTGCCCGAGACAGACGTTCGGGCCGCGCTTGCGTCTGCGTAAAGTCGGTGGCGCATTGCGGCCGCAGAATGTTCTGGTCGGTTTCCGCTGCTATCTTCGCGCGGCCGGCGAAGTTACTCTATGCTGGCGGTTCGTTCTCCGCGTCGGCGCGCGTCGCGCAACGTCTCTTCGGTTATCGCCGCAAAGAATTGGGCACCCCGTGAGTCACGACGGCAATCAGGAATCGGAGCCGAGCACGGCACGCGTGGCGGATGAGGACGACCTCGTCGCGGCTCTGCGCCTGGCCATGGTTCCCGGCATCGGGCCGCGCATGACGGTGGCGCTTCTGCAGCATTTCGGCTCCGCCGCCGCCGTGCTGGCCGCGGCGCCCAGCGACTTGCGTACCGTGCAGGGAATTGGCACCAAGCTAAGCCAGGCCATTGCCCGGGCGCCGGCGTCCGAGGACGCCGAGCGCGAGATCGAGCGCTGCCGGCGATCGGGAATCGCGGTGCTCACGCCGCGCATGCCCGATTATCCGCGTATGCTGCGCGAGATCCACGATCCGCCGCCGGTGCTGTTCAGCCGCGGAACGATAGAGACGCGCGATGCGCTGGCGATTGCCATTGTCGGCTCGCGGCATGCGACGCAATATGGTCTGGCACAAGCCGAGCGATTGGCCGGCAGCCTGGCGCGCTCTGGCTTGACAATCATCAGCGGCCTGGCCCGCGGTATCGACGCGGCCGCCCATCGCGGGGCCCTATCCGCGGGTGGGCGCACGATTGCGGTTCTTGGGAGCGGGCTGGCGAACATTTATCCGCCCGAACATGGCGCGCTGGCGGACGAAGTCGCGGCGGCTGGTTGCGTGTTGAGCGAATGTCCGCCGCAGACTCAGCCGATGAGCGGCGCCTTCCCGCAGCGCAATCGGCTCATCAGCGGCTTGTCCTTGGGCGTTCTGGTGATCGAAGCTTCGCTGCAGTCAGGCGCTTTGATTACGGCCCGGCACGCCAGCGAGCAAGGACGCGATATTTTTGCCGTGCCAGGCCGCGTCGATAGCCGCGTCTCGCACGGTTGCCATCGGCTGATTCGCGACGGAGCCAAGCTGGTAGAATCGGCCGACGATGTGCTGGAGGAACTCGGTCCCTTGGTCGAAGCCACGACCGACGCGACCGGCCAAAGCGTTCACCATCCGGCCGAGCTCATGCTCAACGACCTGGAGCGGCAGGTGCTCGCCGCGGTGGCGGTTGATGCCACCACGGTCGATCACGTGGTGACCGCGAGCGGCCTGCCCACGCCGCAAGTGCTGGCCACGCTCAGTGCGCTGGAAATGCGCCGCCTGGTGCGCCGCTTGGGCGGCAATCGCGTCGCCCGCGCCTAACGAAGACGATTTTGGAAACATCACATCGGTAGCGGAGAGCGTTGCGATGGCAAAAGCGGGTGCGCGTCGCGGAAGAGAACTTAGGGCAGAGTGCGCGCGGCATCAGTATCGGCGCGTTTCGAACGCTGTTGTCACGCTGACTATCGTCGTTCCACTTCTGGTCGCATTGAATGCGCGTATGACATTTGCAGCGGAGCGACCAAACATCGTCGTCATCATGGCCGACGACCTGGGCTGGGCCGATCTCGGCTGCACGGGCAGCACGTTTTATGAAACGCCGCATATCGACCGGCTGGCGCGCGAGGGTCTTCGTTTCACCACGGCCTACTCAGCCTGCCCCGTCTGCTCGCCAACGCGCGCCGCGGCGATGACCGGCAAGTATCCGGCCCGCGTGCACTTGACCGATTACATTCCCGGCGCGCGGCGCGGGCGTTTGAACCCTGCCCCATACCTGCATCATTTACCTCTCGAAGAATCCACGATCGCCGAAGCTTTACGCGACGGCGGCTATGCGACGGCGCTTGTCGGCAAGTGGCACTTGGGGGACGAAGGATTCTGGCCGCAAGATCAAGGGTTCGATCCGAACGTAGCCGGGTCGGGCAAAGGCGCGAATAAACTCTTCTCGCCCTACACGCTGCCGAATCTTGCGGACGGTCCCGAGGGAGAATACCTGACTGATCGGCTCACGGACGAGGCGCTGCGGTACATAACCACACAGCGCGAGCGGCCGTTCCTACTGTGGCTGACGCATTACGACGTACACACGCCGCTCGTGGCAAAGCAAGAGTTGATCGATCGCTTCGAAAAGAAAGCTGGGAAGCTACCGCCGGCGAAATCGCCGCGCTTTCGCCCGGAGCACGAGCGCGAGGATCGCCGCGTGCAGGATCACGCCGTATACGCGGCCAAGGTGGCGAGCCTGGACGAAAGCGTGGGCCGGATCGTGCAAAAGCTCGACGAACTGGGACTGACCGAGCAGACGATCGTAATCTTCACGTCCGACAACGGCGGCTTGTCGACTTCCGAAGGCTCGCCCACCTCGAACGCGCCGCTGCGTGCCGGCAAGGGGTGGTTGTACGAAGGAGGCATCCGCGTTCCGCTTATCGTGCGTTGGCCGGGCGTGGCAAAGCCGGCGAGCACTTGCGACGTACCGGTGATCACCAATGACCTTTACCCGACGCTTTTAGCTGCGGCCGATCTGCCGGCGCGTCCCGCGCAGCACTGCGACGGCGTCAGCCTCGCGGGTCTACTCACCGGTAAGAACGCGAAGCTCGACCGCGAGGCACTGTACTGGCACTACCCGCACTACGGCAACCAAGGGGGCTCGCCGGGCGGGGCGATCCGAGAGGGCGATTGGAAGTTGATCGAGTTTTTCGAGGATAACCACGTCGAGCTGTACAATCTCGCGGACGATTCCGGCGAGCAGCATGACCTGGCTGCGGAGATGCAAGACCGCGCTGCGCAGTTGCGCGAGAAGCTGGCGGCCTGGCGCACAAGCGTCGACGCCCAGATGCCGACCGCGAATCCGGATTATGTGCCCGGCGCGAAGCCGCAGTAACCGCTTGAATTAAGCGGAGCACTGCACTGGTGGACAAGCCACCAGCGGCTCCCGATTCAGCTACTGGTGCTTTAGCGAAAGTATTCCACCGCATTCCGGAATACGCGCAGGCCGTCCCCTTCGTCCGAGCCTTCGCCGCGCGTCCAGCGAGGATGCTGCGTGCGATCGACGTGCCGCTCGGGATGCGGCATGAAGCCGCACACGCGGCCGGTCACATCGCACACGCCGGCGATGCCGGCCGTCGAGCCATTCGGATTAGCCGGATAATCTTCGGTCGGCTGCGTTGAACCATTTTGCGCCGCGTAGCGCAGCACGATCTGGCCGCGGGCTTCGAGTTGTCGCAGCACTTGCTCGTCGCGGACTACGAATTTTCCTTCGGCATGCGCCACCGGCAAATACATCGACGTGATGCCCTGAAAGAAAACGCACGGCCCCGCGGCCGACAGCAATTGCACCCAGCGATCTTCGAACTTGCCGGAATCGTTCCACACGAGCGTCGCGGGAGGATCGTCATGCGTGCCCATATCTTCGAACAAGATGCCCGATCGCAAGAGAACCTGAAACCCGTTGCAGATCCCCAGGACCAGATTGCCGCGCTCGCGAAAATTGCGCAACTGCTCGCCCAGGTGATGACGAATCTGGTTGCCGAAGATTCGGCCGGCCGCTACGTCGTCCCCGTAGCTGAACCCGCCCGGGATGCACAGGATCTGGAATTCGTCGAGCAGCCGCGGGTTTTCCAGCGTGCGATTGACGTGCAGCGTGGTGGCCGCGCCGCCGGCACGTTCAAAGGCGTGCGCGGTTTCTACGTCGCAGTTGGTGCCCGGGGCACGCAGGATCAAGGCACGAGGTTGAGCCATATCGGAATTCACCAACGGAACGGTTGCTGCCAGGCGTCTTTCAAGGGTTGCAGGTCGGCGGCGATGACGACTCGACCGCCTGTGGCGGCGAGCCCGCGAATTTCCAGCCTGCGCTCGTCGGTGACCTCGCCCAGCCGGGCGTGCGGCACGCCCGCGAGCGCCGCCTCGAACGCGGCCGCCTTGTCGGGGCGCACTTCGCACAGGAAGCGGCTGTTCGACTCGCTGAACAAGAGCACCGCGTCGTTTGCACCGCCGGCCATGTCATGCGGCACGCTGTCGAGCGTGATCTTCGCCCCCAACTCCCCGGCAAACGCCATCTCGGCCACGGCCGCGGCCAGGCCTCCTTCGCTCAGGTCATGGCAGGCGCGGACCAGCCCGGCATCGATCGCGTGATGCATAGCCGTGAAGGTCTTTCGTGCGGCCGCAGCATCGACGCGCGGGACATGGCCGCCGGCCGTGCCGGTGACGAGCGCAAAATGCGATCCACCCAGCTCGTCCTTCGTCACACCGACCTGGTAGAGCCGATTGCCGGCTTCCTTCAGGTCCATCGTGACAGCGCGCGACACGTCATCGATCTGTCCCAACGCGCTGATCAAGAGCGACGAGGGAATGGCGATCGATTGCGACCCGCTTTCGCCCGATGCGGCGGCGGTCGTCGGATAGCGGAATTCGTTGTTCAGGCTATCCTTGCCGCTGATGAAGGGCGTACCGAGCGCTATCGCCAGGTCGTGACAGGCCAGCGCCGCGCGGACGAGCGATCCCAGCGTGTCGGGCTTTTGACAATCACCCCAGCAGAAATTGTCGAGGATCGCGATGCGCCGCGGATCGGCACCCACCGCGACGCAGTTGCGCACCGCTTCGTCGATGGCACTGGCAGCCATGTGATACGTATCGAAATCGGCGTAACGCGGGTTCATGCCGCAGGAGACCACGATACCGCGGCGCGACGAAAGCACCGGTCGCAGCACGGCGGCATCGCTCGGCCCGTCGTTCGCGGCACCAACGAGCGGCTTCACGACGCTGGCGCCTTGCACCTCATGGTCGTACTGGCGGATGATCCATTCCTTGCTCGCCACATTCCATGCGCCGAGGATTGCGAGCAAGTCGGCGGTGTAATCATGCACTGCCGGCGCGGCGAACGCTGTTTCGGCCGGAGGGGTGTAAGTTGCTTCGCGCACCACCGGCGGCCGGCCGTCGTGCAGGAATTCCATCGCCAGGTCGGCGACCGGCTGTTCCTTGTACAGCAGCTTCAGCCGACCGGTCGCCACGTACCGGCCGATCACGGTGGCTTCGACATCTTCGGCCGCGCATAGTTTCGAGAAAGCTTCCCAATTTGCCGGCGGAACGGCCAGGATCATCCGCTCCTGCGCTTCGGAGATCCAAATCTCGCAGTAGGAGAGACCCTCGTATTTCAGCGGAACGCGGTCGAGCCAGACTTCGGCGCCGATCTCGGCCCCCATCTCGCCCACGGCACTCGAGAACCCGCCGGCACCGCAATCGGTGATCGCTGAATACAGTCCGCGGTCGCGCGCGACGAGGATCACGTCGAGCAACATTTTTTCGGTGATGGCGTTGCCGATCTGTACGGCTCCGCCGGAGATCGATTCGCTTTCGCTCGTCAGCTCGGCCGAGCTGAACGTCGCGCCGTGGATTCCGTCGCGACCGGTGCGGCCGCCTACGGCCACGATGTAGTCACCCGCCTGAGCGTGCTTCTCGACCTTGTCGACCGGCAGCAGGCCGACGTTGCCGCAATAGACCAACGGGTTGCCCAGGTAGCGCGGGTCGAAATAGACGGCCCCATTCACGGTGGGAATGCCCATCCGGTTACCGTAATCGCGGACGCCGGAGACAACCCCCTTCATCACGCGCTTGGGATGCAGAGCGCCCGCAGGCACATCCGCGGCGTGAGTATCGGGCGGAGCAAAGCAGAAGACATCGGTGTTGCAGATCGGCTTCGCGCCCAGGCCGGTTCCGAGCGGATCGCGAATCACGCCACCGACGCCGGTATTTGCGCCGCCGTACGGCTCGAGGGCCGAAGGATGATTGTGTGTCTCGACTTTGAACACCACGTGCTGATCGTCGAGAAAGCGGACCACGCCGGCGTTATCTTTGAAGACGCTCACGCACCAATCGTCGGCGCCCAGTTGCCGGCGGATTTCGACCGTGGCGGCGAAGATCGTCTCCTTGAGCATGTTCTGGAACGTGCGCTCGCCGCGTTCGTCGCGGTAGCGGACACGGCCGGCCAGCGTCTTATGGCTGCAATGTTCGCTCCAGGTCTGCGCTACTGTTTCCAACTCGACATCGGTGGGCTCGCGCGAGAGCGTGCGGAAATGCGCCTGGATGGTCCGCATCTCGTCGAGACTGAGATACAACTGCCCTTCGCGCGAGAGACGCATCAGGGCGGCGTCGTCGAGATCGAGAATCTTCGTCGTGCGCAGCTCGAACTTGTACGGCGCGCCGAATTCCAGCTTCTCGAAGTTCAAAGGTCCGACGATCACCTGCTCGATGGCGTCGTTAGCCAGCAGCTTCGTGCACAGGCGCTGCAACCGATCGGGCGGCAGGCCACGCAGCCAGAACTTGCGCAAGGTCCGTACGGCGGTAACGTCGATGCCCAGATCGGCGATCGCCGTTTTCGTGCTTTGCGCCACGGGGTCCATCACGCCGGGTTTAGGTAGAACGTACACAACCTGCCCGCCGGCGCCGTCCGGCGCGACGTCAATCAGTGACTTGTCCCCCACGCGTGCGATCACGGTCCGTTCGACGATCGCGTCGCTCAACAATTCACGGGCGATACGTTCGACGGCCGCGCGATCCAGATTCCCTTCGATCAGGTAACCGTGCGCCACCGTGGCGTCGAGCTGGTCGCTCAATTCCAGTTCAGCCGCTTCGACGGCCAAGCGCGCAGCCGCCCGATCTGCCTGGCCCGCCGCCGGATAGATGTCAACTTCCCACAGCATCGCGCGTCCGTTTCGCGTTTTGAAGCAATTCGATCAAGGCCGGGCCGTCGTCGCTTTCGAGCGCCTGGCGGAACTTCGAGAGCGCCGTGTCGACGCCATCGAGCGTCGCCAGCACGTTCGCCCGATTCGATAGTAGTATGTCGCGCCACAATTCGGGATCGCCAGCGGCGATACGCGTGGTATCGATCCAGCCGCCGGCGACCAGCGGCAGGCTTTCTGGCGGCGTGGCAGAGACCAGGGCCGCGGCCACCAGGTGTGGCACATGGCTGGCTCCTGCCACCAGTCGGTCATGTTCGGAGGGGGACATGGTTAGCACCTTGGCGCCAAGTGATTGCCAGAATTGGGTAATCTTCTGCACGTCCTCGGCCCGCGTCATGCTGCCCGGGGTCACGACGACGTTGCGTCGTTCGAAGAGCCCGGTGACGGCGGCGCCGGGACCGGCCTTCTCGCCGCCGGCCAGCGGATGGCTGCCGACGAATCGAGCTTCGTGCGGTAACTCGCGATCCAGTTCGCCGACGATTGCGCCCTTCGTGCTACCGACGTCGGTGATCAAGGCGCCGAGTTTGGCAAAGCTGGCCGCGGCGATGACATCCTGCACCACGCGACTGACCGGCGTACAGACGATGACCAATTGCGCGTCGGCCAGGCCTTGCGGCAGGTCGAGCGTAGTTGAGCTGCAGGCTCCCACCTGCCGGGCCACGTGCAGGCTCTCTTCGCGCCGCCCGATGCCCACGACGTGCCGAGCCAGACCTCGGGTGAGCAAGTCGCGCCCGATCGATCCGCCGATCAGCCCCACGCCTACGATGGCCACGGTATCCCACAGCGGGTGTTTACCGGGGTTGGCAGGAGCGGGGGAATTCATCGTGGCGTTCAGATTCTCGGAAGTCTGAGCGAATCCTGATATATCGCTAGCATTGTAGCAAATCGGGACGCTTTGTGACGGGGGTCGGCCCGTGCGTCACATCGGCCACAGGCCGATCACAAGGATGCCCCCGATACGACCAATCGTCAGCAACCACAGCATTTGCTGCGTCCGACGGTGATATTTCGCGCATGCCGAGCGTAGAAAGGCAGATTTCCAACAATTGACATGGGAAAATAATCCCCGGCCGGCGTCTTCTCCTTGGAACAGCTAACCCTTTCGCGTGCCCATGCCTGTGCCCGGACCGGAACTGCTGACACGATTGCTCGACCAGCACGGCGCGACGCTGGTGCTGTACGCGCGGCAATGGTGTCACACGCCGGAGGACGTGGTGCAGGAAGCATGTTTGCAACTGATGCGAGAAACCAGCGAACCGGCGAACGTGGCAGGCTGGATGTTCCGCGTGGTGCGCAACGGTGCGATTAGCGCGGGTCGCGGCGAGTCGCGCCGCGTACGGCACGAGAGCGCGGCCGCCCGCCAGGCGAGACCTTGGTTTGAGCCGAACGCGGGCGAATCGCTCGATGCCCGGGCCGTGGCTCGTGACCTGGAGACCTTGCCCGACGACGAGCGAGAAACGATCGTTTTGCGGCTGTGGGGGGGATTGTCGTTTGAACAAATCGCGGAGCTGACTGGCACGTCAACCAGCACCGCGCATCGTCGCTATGTCGCAGGGCTGACGGCCTTGCGCGAAAGGCATCTGCCATGCACGAAAGAGGACCAGAAGACATGAATCCGCTCGACGACGGCGCCAAGCACGCCGCTACGGGGCGCTTACCAGGTGAATTGCAAGCGTTCGAAGCGGCGCTTGCGCAGCTGCGGCCCCGCTGCGGGCAGTTCGATCGTGATCGGTTGATGTACCTGGCCGGGCAAGCGTCGGTCCGCGGCGAGATGCTTGCCGACCGCCCGCGCGTTTTGCCCGGCTGGTTCTGGCCGGCCTCGTCGGTCGTGATGACCGGCGTGGCAGCGACGTTGCTTTTTATGCTCGTGATGCGCGTTCCCGTCACAGGCCAGGAAGGGGCGCATGAGAGAGGGGCCGCGGCCGGCACCGCGCCGGCGCAAACTCTCGTCGAGCGTTCGCACGACATCTCGTCGCTGGCGTGGCGAAAGCGCATCACCGACGAACTGTTGTCGCCCGATTCGTTGGCCCACGCGCGGGCCGACCTGCCTGGTGCTTCGTCTCTCGACGTGGATGAGGAGATCCTGTCGTCGCGTTCCTACAAGCAGTTGCTGGACGAGGCGGGCAATTTCCGTCGCCTGCCACGCGCGTCTCATTCGCCCAAATCTTCTGGTTAAGGAATATCCTATTCTATGCGCGCTCACTTGAGAGTCCTTGTCCTTTCCGTTGTATGCGTGCTGCCGGCCATGACTGCCCGTGCGGACGACGTTCCGCCGGTAAAGCTCACCATTCATCCGATGGCGGCGCCGCGCCCGTCGCTGAAGTATCAACTGCTGCCGCCGTTCGCGACCCGCATCCGCGGCAACGCGGCCGTGTACTACGGCAAGGTCACGGCCGAGCGGATCGCCTTTTTCAGCAATCGAGAACTCATCGAGAAGATCGATAGCTGGCGGGAACTGCCGCTTTCGGAGCTGCGCAAGCCCGAGATTAAGACGCAGACCGAGACGATCGAAGACATGCTGGCTCGCGCGGCACGCTGCGACTCGTGCGACTGGCAATTGCCGATTCGCGAGGAGGATTATTTCAATATCCTTTTGCCCGAGGTGCAGCAGACGCGACAGTTCGCGCGGTTCCTTGCAACGAGCGCTCGGATCCATATCGCGCGTGGGGAATTTGAAGTGGCTCTCCAAAAATTTCAATCCGCTTTCGCGCTCGCCCGGAACGTGGCAAAGGGTGAGACGCTGATCAACGGGCTGGTGGGGATCGCCATTTGCGGGATCATGATGCCGCAGGTGCAAGCGTTCGTCGAACAGCCGGCCGCGCCGAATCTCTACTGGGCGCTAACGACCTTGCCACAGCCGCTGGTGGATTTGCGGGCCGGTGTCGAAGGCGAGATGTTGGGGGAGACCACCTGTTTACCGGAGGTCGGGAATCTGAATGCGGACCGTACACCGGACCAGTGGCGACAATTGCTCAGTCAATTTTGGCAGCGGGTCGCCAAGGCCGCCCAAAACGAAAACCAGCAGATCGAGCCGGCCGATGCGCTTTTGGAAAATAGCTTGCGAGGCTACCCCGAATCTAAGCAGGCAATGATCGCGCGCGGGATGCCGGTCGAGACCGTCGACGCCATGCCGGCCGCGCAGGTTGTGTACCTGGACATCGTCCGTAGCTTCGAAGAGGCGCGCGACGACCGATTTGAATGGCTGTACGTTCCCTACTGGCAGGGCGTCGATCGATTGAAGATCGACGAGGCCGCAGCGGCTGACGACGCTGGCGCGGCGGCTTTACCCGTGAAGCTGCTTATGCCCGCCGTGAGTGCGGCGCATCACGCAACAGCCCGTATCGAGCGCGAATTTGCGCTGTTGCGCGTGGTCGAGGCGTTGCGTCTGCACGGCGCCACCAGCGGCGGCCGATTGCCGGAACATCTGGCCGATGTCACCGTCGTGCCGCTGCCCGACGATCCGGTGACCGGCAAGGAGTTCGTATACCGATTGGAAGACACAACCGCGGTGATCGAACTAACGCCCATGCTCGGCCGGCCCACGCGCTGGGAAATCAAGATGGAACGGTGATTCTCTGACGAGTAGGGTGCCCTGTGGGCACCATCGGCACGCGCACAGGATGCGCAGAATGCCATGGTGCTCGCAGAGCACCCTACGGCGCAGCGGCACAACGAGGCCATGCCCGAAAGAATCTCGACAAGCACGCATGGCCCGTATAGCCTGAATTGCTGGATAGTTCGCGCGATCTTGGTCCGAAAGAGGGCGCGCGATCGGCAATTCTTAAGAGGCAAGCGCGCCATGGCCCACTTCTTTTCGCCGCGCATCGGGCTGCGTGACATGTCGCAACTGAGCCGGCGGATGGCTATCGCCCTGGCCAGCGGTATCGAGGTGCGTCGCGTGCTGGAACGCGAAGTGGCCAACACGCGCAAGACGCTGCTCAAGGCCAAGCTGACCGACGTTTATCATGCCGTGGCCCGCGGCGATACTTTGGCCGAGGGCTTTGCCCGCACCGGCGATTATTTTCCGCCGCTGGTGCAAGAGATCGTTCAGGTCGGCGAGCATACCGGGCACGTCGCCGAGGTGTTCCGGCGCCTGGCCGATCATTACGAGGAGCGGGTGCGCTTGCAGCGATCGTTTCTATCGAGCATCACGTGGCCGTGCATTGAGCTGGGCTTATCACTTTTGATCGTGGGGATCATGATCCTGGTGTCTGGCGCCATCGGCGCACGCAACGGCACGAAGACCGATATCCTGGGTCTGGGCCTGGTCGGCGAAGAGGGCTTCGTCGTCTACTGTCTGATCCTGGGCAGCATCGGCGGGGGTCTGTTTTTCGTGTACCAGGCGATGCGGCGCGGGCTGGCCTGGACGCAGCCGGTGCAAAAGGTGGCGCTCTCCATTCCCGCGCTCGGCGGACCGCTGCGCACGATCGCGCTGGCGAACATGGCTTGGACGATGGAGCTGACGATGGAGGCCGGTGTCGAAATCATGCGCGCCATGAAGCTCAGCCTGGCCGCCACTCGGAACGCCTTTTTCACTTGCCACACCGACCAGGTGGTTCGTTCGATTCGCGCCGGCAACGAAGTACACGAGGCGCTCACCGATACGGGCGCATTTCCCTTCGAGTTTCTGGCCTCGGTCGAGGTGGGCGAGCGCAGCGGCCGGCTGCCCGAGGCCATGAAGAGCCTGGCCCACGAGTATCACGAGCGAGCCCGAGCGGCTGTGCAAACATTGACGACGCTGGCCGGCTGGGCCGTGTGGGGCGTCGTGGCGATGGTGATCATCGCGATGATCTTCCGCGCCTTTTCCTCGTATATCAACGTGCTGAATGAAGCCACGAAGATGTGAGGGAAGAAGGAGGCAGAGGGCAGTGGGGAGAGGGAAGTAGTCAGTAGTCGGTAGACAGTAGTCAGAAAGAAAATCGCGTCGTCGTACCAACATTTAGCCGCCGGGCTTGCCTGGCGGTCCCCACTGAGTACTGATTACTGACTACCGACTACTGCCCTCACCCTTCACAGCTTTCGGCCAGTTCGCGTACGTAGGCAAGCGCTTCTTCCACGTCGCTGGTGGGGACGCCGACTTGCCGGCCGGCGCGGTCACATTGGGCCAACAGCATTAGTTCGTCGAAGCTTTCCGATTCTTCCAAACGACGCCGCGAGCGGGCTCCCAAAGTCCCATCGCGCAAGGCCGCGGCTTCGGAATGGTGCTCGATCAGCCAGGCGGTGCGCGGCGTGATGTGCCCTTCGAGCTCCGCAAGCGCTGCCGCCACGTGGTCCTGCGGATCGATGCCCTTGCCCACGTCGTGCAACAAGGCCGCCAGAAGGAACTCTTCGTCGTAGGGGAGCTCGTCGCAGGCCAGGTCGAACACTTGTAAGCTGTGATACAGCGCGTCCCCTTCCGGATGATACTGGGGTTTTTGCATTACCTTTTCCAGCGGCAAGAGCAGCGCGCGATAGACGATAAAGCGGTCGGGCGTGAACAAGTCTTCAACCGGGCCGGGCAGTGTGTATTCGATGTCCGGTGAAGTGCGGCCCGTCTCCAACTGCGAGAGTCGCGCAAAGGCCTCGACCTGTTCATGAATTTCGCGCCGGCTCGGCATTTCGTGCGGGCGCACAGGCTCGGGCGAGAGCGAGCGGGCAGCTTTCAGGCGGGCGCGGTAGAACTCGGATTCCTGGCGGCGGTACAAGAGTCGCGCAGCTTCCCACGCGATCCGCTGTCGCAATTGGTCTTTGCCCATCGGAGAGTTCTGCGTCGAGTGCCGGGACGGCTTTGGCGAGAGGGAGAAGACGCTTGAGGGCCACACCTTAAGTATACGCAGCGGGGGCCAAAAGCGGCAAATCGCTGCCCGCCGCCGGGCCGTCGACGCAACACCCGGCGCGCACGCTCCACGTCGAGGGGCTGTCGCCGGCGCGGTTGCCCGGCTACCGCCCTTCGACTTCCAATAGACGCGTCTGCTGTTTGATGGTCCGCAGCACGAAGTACAGCACGACACCCACCAGACAGATCACTTGCCAGGTGGGATCGAGCGCAACGCGCCCTTCGACGACCAGGTGCTCGCTCAGGCCGAGCGCGGCGAAGGTGAGGATCACGCCCATCATGCCCGAGTACTCGCGCTTCAGCACGTTGCGTAGCGAGAACGAGAGCGACGCCGCTTGCCAATTCTTCCAGCGCGGCAGAAAGGCCGGCGTATTGGCGGCCCATTTGACGTAGGCTTCGCCAAACTTGCGGCGCAAGAACTCTTCTTCGGCGAACATGATCCGCTCGTAGTAGATCCAGAAGATCAACGATACGATCACGACCAGCCACCACAGTTGACTGTACATCGTGACGCCTAGCCACATCAGATAGTTGCCCAAGTAGAGCGGATGGCGGACCGTCGAGTAAATGCCCGAGGTGTTCAACTCGTCGGCCCGTTGCCCGTGCGTGTTGCGACCGGAGGTTCCTTTGGGCGTGAAGCCGATGGTGAGAATGCGCACGCCCAGGCCGGCCAGCGAGACGGCGAAGCACAAGAGCGTCCACCACAGGGGCGGAACGAAACCAGTCATGCGGTTTTCCCACAGGCCAAGAGCGAGAATGGGAATCAAGGCCAGCGGCAAATAGCTACGCCAGCAGAAGAGCCAATTGCCGACCGATTCCATCTCTTCGCGGAGGGGCATCCTTGCCATCCTTATTTCGGGCCGTCGACCGTAGCGCGGTCGCGCATGTCTGAAACATCGAGAATTGAGCCAGCAGGCATGCTGGCGGCGGCAGATGATACCGATAAACCGGCTGGCGCCCCAAGGGCAGAAATCGACTAGCTAGCATCGGCGTGGACTCAGCCAAGGCCTCCTTCGCAGCAGGTTTCGCAAATCGTGTGGCAGCGCGAACAAATGAGCTTGCCGCGCTGCTCGACCAGATGCCCGCCACAGACCGGGCATGCCGGGCGCGAGGCCCGCGGCTGCGGATCACGGTCGCCCCTTTTTTCAGGCTTGGATCGACTGTCGCTAGGCTGGCTGCTCATCGAGCAAAACGCAAAGGGGCCTTGAGGCGATTCGGTGCTTGTTCCACGACAAGTATGCCTCACGCCCGGCGATTCGGCTATGGTCGGCGTTTTCGACCGCCGAGCGACTTTCATACCGTGGCGAGCGTTTGCTGTCGCCGCGCCAAATGGCGCAGTAGAATCGCGATCCGCAAGACCATGACGCCGTATCACCATAAGCGAATTCGCACGCCGGGAGAGAAAACTGATGTTTTTGCCGCGAACGATTGGAGCTTTTTTGTTGTTGTGTGCTTTGGCCGGGTCCGCAGTTGCGGCGGATAACGTGCTTTCGGACCAGGAAAAGGCCGACGGCTGGCGTCTGCTGTTCGACGGCCGCACGCCTTGGAAAACCAGCACGCTCGCGGCCAGCAACACGCCCGTTCAGGAAGGTGCGCTCAATCCGCACGGCAGCGGCGGCTACATGGTGATCCACGATCAGCCGTGGGAGAATTTTCGGCTGGCGCTCGATTTCAAACTGAGCAAAGGGTGCAACAGCGGAATCTTCATCCGCACGTTTCCGCTGGAACCGCGACCAGGAAAAGATGTTGGTTACAACGGCCTGGAAGTGGCGCTCGACGACACGCCGACGGCCGGCTACACCGATACCGGTGCCATTTACGATCTCTCGAAGCCCACCCGCAATGCCATGCGGCCGATCGGCGAGTGGAATCACATCGAAATCACCTGCGATAAGAGCGTGATCGACGTCGTGCTGAACGGCGAGCACGTCAATCATCTGGATCTCGAGCGGTTCGCGAAGCCCAACCTGCGACCCGACGGGACGCCGCACAAGTTCGACGTCGCCTACAAGGACCATCCGCGGCGCGGCTACATCGGCCTGCAAGACCACGGGTCGAACTGCTGGTTCAAGAACATCAAGCTGAAGGAGTTGGATTAACCAGGACAGCAGACGTGGACGGCTGTTCACGTCGATGCTAGCATGAGGGCGATATTCTGCTGACGGTCGTGACTTGTCGAATGGATTGCCGATGAAAGCTCGCGGTCAAACACTTCTTTTTCCTGAACTTCAGTCAGAAACTTCAGCGCGAGAGGACCGCTCTTCGACCTTTGTCGATAACATGTCGCTCCCAATTCATCGCTGGTTTCGGTACAGCGCGGGGTTTTCGGCGCGATGGGTTGAGCACACGCTTCGCGAGACCGGCGAGGCCCGCGATTTGACCGTATTCGACCCGTTTGCCGGCTCGGCGACGACTCTACTTGCGGCGGAATCCGTCGGGGCACGGAGTTGGGGGATCGATTCTCATCCATTTGTATCGCGCATAGCGCGGGCGAAACTCCTATGGCGTTCCGACGTGGATGCGTATCTGCGCAAGATTCAAGAGATCCGGCAACATGCGGATGCCCATCCAGCGCCCGAGATCCAGTATCCTCCATTGATCTACAAGTGCTATGACGAGATGACACTGCGCGAATTGAGTGCGCTGCGTCGGGCGTATGAGGCAATTCGTGATGACACGGCGGCATCGGAGCTTGCGTGGCTGACGCTCGTTGCAATTCTCCGAAGGGTATCGGCGGCTGGAACTGCCCAATGGCAATATGTTTTGCCGAAAAAGAGGAAACGGTCGCCACAAAGTGTGCGCCGCGCGTTCTCGGATTGTTCGCAAATGATTGCCGCAGACATGTCTTTCGCGCAATCGACGAACTCCCATTCGCCGGTTTTCGTGGAATCTGATGCCCGGACATGCGAAGGCATTCCCAATAACGTTGCGAATTACGTGATCACATCGCCCCCGTATCCAAACAACTACGACTACGCCGATGCTGCCCGCCTGGAACTGTCGTTTCTGGGAGAAATCTCCGGCTGGGGAGATTTGCAGTCGAAGATCCGCACGCATCTGGTACGTTCGTGCTCTCAACATGTGCCGCAGTCAGCGGTACAACTTGAAGAGGTGTTATCCGCAGACGAGCTAACACCGGTACGTGACGAGTTGACGGCTGTCTGCAACCAGCTTTCGGAGATACGTGTCACCAAAGGTGGTAAGAAGACTTACCATTTGATGATTGCCTGCTACTTTTACGATCTTGCTCGGGTTTGGTTGTCCTTGCGTAGAGTTTGCCTTGATGGTGCGACCGTTTGCTTCGTAATCGGCGATTCGGCACCCTACGGAGTCTACGTGCCGGTAATCTCCTGGTTAAGCTCACTCGCGCAAGCGGCGGGCTTCGGTGACGCCCGGTTTGAAAAGACACGAGACAGAAATGTGAAGTGGAAAAATCGCAAGCACAGAGTTCCGCTTGTCGAAGGACGTCTTTGGCTTAAGGGTTGAGAATGGCGCGATCGCCAGCACACAAGTTTGGGCAAATCATAGGGGACGTTCTTGAACTTGCCGTCGTGCCGCTCCTCCAGAAGTTTGCATCCGAACATCAACTCTTCCTTGATCGGAAGGGACCAAGGAGCTGTCGCGACTCGATTAAATGCAGCTGGGTCGATCGCAACGGCAACTCGCACGATCTAGATTTCGTGCTCGAGCGAGGAGGGTCTGACAAACAATTTGGTGCGCCCGTCGCATTTATCGAGGTTGCCTGGCGTCGGTATACCAAACACTCTCGAAACAAAGCCCAGGAGATTCAAGGCGCGATTGAGCCCCTTGCAGACACGCATTTCGCGACCGCTCCGTTTAAGGGCGCTATACTCGCGGGCGACTTCACCAGTGGCGCTCTCACACAGTTGCGGTCGCTTGGATTCTCGGTTTTGTATTTCTCCTATGATTCGGTCGTCTCAGTTTTTCGTGAATTCGGCATTGATGCAGCCTTCGACGAGAGCACCGCTGACAGCGCGTTTCGAAGCAAGGTACGCGCCTATGCTTCACTGAAACCGCAGGAAAAATCGCGCCTCCCAGTACGGTTGCTCGCTGCGCACGACAACGACGTGTCGGCATTCATGAATGCTTTGGAAGCATCCGTGCTTCGCCAGATCGAGTGCGTCGTCGTGTTGCTGCTTTATGGAACAGCGCGCGAATTGCAGACGGTCGACGAGGCAATCGCCTACATTGAGACACACGCTGGCGCGGATAACGGTAACTTGAAGCGATACGAGCTTGAAGTCCGTTATAGCAACGGAGACGCGATCGTTGGAAGATTCAAAAAGCGCGAAGACGCAATCGCGTTCCTTCTGCAGTATCAACCAGCGCGACCACCGGGAAATAGATAGGTGCCACCTGCCTACCCGCCGAACAGATCCTTGTAGGTCGTCTTCGCGGCCTGAATGCCCATTCGCAGGGCGGAAACGTCGGCGCCCAGGCTGAGCATGCGGCACCCTTTCTCGTAGCAGCAGTGCGTGTATTCGGGATTCGGAGCGACGGTGCCCCAGTGCTTGCCGTGCTTGCGGCAAGCGGCAGCGACGCGATCGAGCCCTTCGAGTAATTTCGGGTGCGAGAATTGTCCGAGCACTCCCATCGCTTGCGATAGATCGCTGGGACCAACGAACAACAGGTCGACGGCGTCGTTCGCGGCGATGGCGTCGACATCGTTCAGGGCGCCGAGCGTTTCGATCTGAATCGCCACGAACTGTTCGCAGTTGGCATCCTTCGCGAATTGTTCTTGTGACTTGTGCGTGTAGTGGGCGTCACGGCCCGAGGTGTTCAGACCGCGCAAACCGCGCGGAGCGAACTTAGCCCACTTGACGAACTCCTCGGCGTGCGCCGCGGACTTGATTTGCGCGGCCATCACGCCGCCGGCACCCGCTTCCAGGTTTTGCGTCACCAGGGCGTAATCCGTTGGCGCCATGCGCACGAAACAATCGAAGTTGTTGGCCCGGGCACAGGCCGCGGCGAGTTGCACTTCCTGATACGACAGCCCGCAATGTTCCTGATCGAGCCAGAAGCCGTGAAAGCCGCCGGCCAGGCCGAACATGTCGATCACGACCGGATGGGTCAGCCGCCCCAGGGCAAAAACGCGGACCAGCTCGCCCTTGGCCAATAGCTCTCGAAAGCGACTCATGATCGATGGATCCCCCGGCTTTGGTAACTTGGGAAGGTTCTCGGCGGCAGGGCTGACACCGCGACTTGGCATGCCGCTTAAAAAGCGGGCCAGGAGCAGTCCAGCTAGCCATGCGTCCGCGTGGAGCAAAGTCTGACAGTGCCTGACCTTAGCGTCAAGCCGCCGGGCGCGATTGCGGGCTCGGTTAGGTGAGGCGGTGACAACGCCCCAAAAATATTTTCGCAATACCCGCGAACCATCCTCCCGGCGGAGTGTCCCTGAGGCGTACGGCGGGCATTTTGTTCGCCGAGAGGCCTCGGGCGGCCCTTTCCGCATTGACTTTGCGGGTAGACCGTGACAGGCTTACTTAGTTGGTCCCCGGGCCCGGCCCCGGCCGACAAAGAGGTTAAAGGAGACAGGTCCGCCACCTGGCCGGCGCGTGCTTCGTGCGGCCGGGGGGGCGGAATAACGTTCGTTTTTCGTTCTCTCCAAAAGCGCTCAGCGCACGGAGTCACAGATGCGTACCAATATCAATCGCAACACGTCGGTCGTAACCCTCGCGAATCGCCTGGGCCGTATCGTCGTTGCCGCGAATGATCGGGTACGCAGCGTGGACGTTGCGCAGCCCGTCTCAGGGCAATTCTTTACGGCGCTAGTCGGTTATCAGGGTGCGCTTAAGCGCGCCATGAAACCGGCAGCTACCGGCGCAGCCGCCGGTATGGAAGCGGCGATTAGTTCGCTCGCTTCCATTACGACGGGGCTGCTGTCGAGGTGCTGGCATACGCCGAGCGTTATGCCGCACCACGCGGTCGTCAGGGTTAGTTCCTAGTTCCGCAAGCCAAGCGAACTAAGAAACTCGAAACCACGACGACAGCCGGTCGGCAGCCCCTGGCCGCGGTGAAGGGCCTTTTCACGCCTTTTTCCGCACGCCGAGGACTGGCACGTTTTCCTCAGCTTTTGCACCGTGCCGCGAAGCACGGTTTTTCACGGAGAGAGCCATGATCGTTCTGACCGAAACCAGTCGAGAGAAAGTACTGCTGGCAGCCCAGGTAAGGGCCGCGCAACGCGGCAACCGCGAGGCGTTCGGCCAACTGGTCGAACGGTTCCAGCGGGCCGTGTACGGCATCGCGCTGCGGCGGCTGCGCAATCACGCCGAGGCTCAGGAGCTGACCCAAGAGGTCTTCGTCCAGGCCATGCGGAAGATCGCGCAACTGCGCGAGCCGGAATGCTTCGGCGGCTGGCTGCGGTCGATCACCACGCGGATGGCCATCAACCGGGCCCTGCGCGGCGGACCGGTCGTACCCACCGAGCGCGAAACGCTCGAAGCAACCTGCGTCGAGCGGCGCACGCCGCTGGCCGTGGCGCTCGAGCGCGAGCAGGCCAGCCAAGTGCGGGCCGGCTTGGGCCGGCTGCGCCGGTTGGACCGTGAAACGCTCGAGGCGTTTTACGTCCGCGGCCAGTCGCTGGTCGAGATGAGCGACGAGTTCGGCTCGCCGATCGGCACGATCAAGCGGCGCCTGCACGTAGCCCGCAAACGGTTGGCCCGCGAGCTCGAAGAAATGGCGCCCGCTTGAATGGTTCGGCCGCGACGCGCCGCTGAATGCGGTCAGTAAATGCGCAGTCCCCCTGCGAAGAAGCCCGGACCGGCTGGCAAGAACGCCATACGGTCCGGGCTATTTTTTTGCAAATGCCGCCGTGGCCAAAACCAGCCAGCCCGCGATGAAGCTCAAGCCGCCGATCGGTACGATCGCGCCGAAGATCTTTGGGCCGCCCAGGGCGAGTGGATAAAGCAGGCCCGAGAAAACGACGATGCCGACGGTAAAGCACAGGCCTGCCACATTCAGCGAAGGGGCTGGCATTTGCAGTCCGACAAGTCCCACCAGTACCAGAGCCAGCGCGTGGTACATCTGATAGCGTACGGCGATTTCGTACGTCTCGGACTTGCCCGTCTCTTCTAGACGTTCTTTCAAGGCGTGAGCGCCGAAAGCGCCGGTGCCGACGGCCAAAGCGCCGAAGACGGCGCCGACAATAATCCACATTCTGGGAGACACAAGCGAATCCTCCGCGAGGCGGCTGGTGGTGGGTGCCGCTATTGTAGCGAGGCATCGCCACACCGGGAGGATGGCAGCCGGCCCGATAAGGGCCGCAGATTACGGCCAGTTAACACAGCAAGCGTTGCGTCACCGCCGATCACGGAGGCGGCGGCGTTTGACCCGTCAGATTAAACTCTTCCTCTTCCTGAATGATGATGCGTGGCGTGACCATCATCATCAGGCTTTCCGTTTGTCGGCCGATGGCCGAGTTCTGGAAGAGGCGGTTGACGTACGGAATCTTGTTGAGAATCGGCACGCCGAATTCGTTACGGCCTTCGCTCAGCCGTTTCACACCGCCCAAGAGAACCGTACCGCCGTCGGGCACGCTGACCGTGGTACTAACGCTGACGAACGAGAACGTCGGCAATTGCACGGTGGTGCCTTCGGTGGTCGTGACCGAGGACGTCGAACGACCGGTGGTCGAGTCGGTGGGGCCGGTCGATTGGCTGTTCGAAGTCGAACTGCTGGAGCCCGTGAAGGTAAAGGTGTTCACTGCGCCGATGCTGCTGAAGAACGGCACGAGCGTGAGACGGACGAAGCGCCGATCCTCGGACACCACGGCCTGCACCGTGAGCATCGTGCCTTCGGACAAAACGACGATCACCGGCTGCTGTGCGGCTGCGAAATCGCCGACGACCGGAATCACGCTGATCACGAACGGGCTTTGCGACTGATCGAACACCGAAGCTAGTTGGCCGTTGAAGAGCGTGACCTTGGGAGCTTGCAGCACGTTGCTGCGGCGATCGCCTTGCGAGGCTTCGATGAAGAAGAAGGCCTCGATATCGCTGAGAATGGCGAAGCCCAACGTGGCACCGGCGCCGGCCGAGAAGCTGCCGAATTGCGGGACCGCGGCGGCAAAACTGCCTTGCGACAGGTCGATGTTCAAGTCGTCGGTGTATTGACCTATGCCCGCGGCCGAGGTGCCAACCGTGGCCGAGGTTTTCTGGAACAGTTGCGGGTCATAGCTGGCAAGAGCCGAGCCTTGGTTGAGCGTGCCCACGTTCTGCGCACCAACCAGCGAGGCCGGAGCGTAATCTTGCAGCGAGAGCTGGAAGTCGACGCCGATACGTTCGAAGAACTCGTCATTGAGCGTGATGAACCGAACTTCGATCGTGACTTGCAGATCTTGCAAGCGTCGTAACTGCGCCAGCAGGTCGGCGATTTCCTCGTGAACGTCTTGCTTCTGGCTGATGACCAGGCTCAAGTTGTTGGGAAAGCGTGTGACCGAGCCGGGGCCGCCATTGGCGTCCCAGCTTTCCGGCTGAATCGTTTGTACGATCAAGTCGATGAGGCTGTCGAAGTCGGGCTGCGCGCCGCCGCTCAGCCCGCCTGGCCCGGCGCCCATCGACTGGCTGATGCCAGCCAGGGGTCCGGGAGTGCCGGACATTTGGGCGAGGATTCGCGGGTCCATGAAGGCGTTCGAGGGACTGCCCGAGGCGCTGGCCACCGACAAAGGCGCGTCGCTGGAGTAGGGGCCACCCAGCATGCCCTGTCGCGCGTTGGCCTGGGCGCTATTCAGCGCGCCGGTCATACCAATGTTGTTATCGGGCACGAAATTCGGAATCGGTATGACCAGGTCGCCGACGTTGTAGGTCACGGTA
Organism: Pirellulales bacterium; assembly: GCA_035546535.1. Lineage (NCBI taxonomy): Bacteria > Pseudomonadati > Planctomycetota > Planctomycetia > Pirellulales > Pirellulales bacterium. The sequence continues at coordinate 27,332 of DASZWQ010000111.1, forward strand.
TAGACCTCTCCGTCGCGCAACTGTTCGCTCGTCACGTTGAGCACTTCGTTCTTCACGACGTAACTCAAGTGCAGCGGCTCTAGAATCAGGTTCAGGGCGCTACGCAGCGAGATCGGCTCCGACAGGTCGATATTCACGGGTGTGTCGGTCATAACGCCTTCGGCCGCCAGGCCGCGTGGATCGAGATGAATATTCACGCCGGCCAAAGTCTTCAGATGATCCATGACTTCGCCCAGCGGCGCGTCCTGGAACTTGAGCGAGACCGGAGTCTTCAGGCTCTTTTCGATCTCGATCTCCTTTTCCGAGCGTCGTGCCCGGCCTTCGATCTTGCGGCGGAACGGAGATTTGGAAAGCTGGTCCCACTTACGCGCGTCAGTAAACTGAATCGGATTGCGATCATCAAACGGTATTGCCGCCTCGTCGGCGGACTGCATCTCGTTGACGAAGCCCTTTTCCTTGTCCGACTCGGCCTGCTTGGTGTTGGCCAGCCGGCGTGCGAACGTGGCCTTCCATAACAGTTGCGTTGCTACGGGATCGTCTGGTGCCATTTCCTGCACGCGCTTGGCAATAACTTCAGCTTCAGCCCAGCGCTGCTCATCGAGGAGATTGTTGAACTTCTCGACCTCGAGGGCGATCTTCTCCTGGACTTCGACCTTGGCTGTCTGTTCGCGATCGATTTCGTCCTTTACCGCCTGGTTGCGCTCGTCGAGCTCGATCTTCGGTCGATTGATTTCGATGTACCGCTCGATGTCGGAGATGCTGCGATCGGCACTGCGCAACAGCCGGTCGCGAGTCTCCTGGTCAAGTCCGGACTTTTCGACCATGACCCGCGCTTGCTGCAAGATTTGCAGCGAGCGTTTGGGATCGCTTTCCTGCAGGCGTTTTGCCTCGCTCTTTTGTGCCACCAGGTCGGCAATCACCTTCTTGGCCAACACCTGCTGGTCAACGGCACTCTTTTGCAAAAGTGAGCCGGCATGGCTGGACGGCGGAAGGCGTTGCGGCGCCTGCTCCGCGATCGTTGTGTCCGGGGCCGCACTGTCCGACGAACCAGGGTCCGGCATCTCGGCGCCAGTCGGCGCGGCCATCATCGCTACGCGGCCTGGCGTGGTCCGCACGAGTTTCGCTGGCTGGCCCGTGCGCAATTCGTTGGTCACTGTGTTTGATGCGGGAACATTGTGCGTCGTGTCCGTTTCCGGCTCGAATACGGCGCGCGTGGCTGGCGCAGCAGGCGCAGGCGGGGCCGCTTCCGTCGTCTGAGCGTCCGCGACGTCGCTCACTAGCGCGCCGGCCGACGACGCGGCATCAGGCGCGTTCGCGGGAGCTTGGAACTCCGCGGGGGCAACGGCATTGTCGCGGAAACGACCGCTGCGGCGACGCGCTGCGGCAACCCGATTCAGCAGGTCTTGCGGGTTCGCATCGAACGGCCCGTAGTTCACCGGCACGTGCGAAGCATCGGTCGCCAGCCGTTCGGCATCGTCGAACTCCTTCCACAGCAGCAAAGATTCCGCCTGCGACAGCAGCATTTCCACCTGCCGCCGCCGATAGGCTTCGCTGTCCTTGGGCGTGCGGAGCTGGACGAATTCCATGTGCTTCTGAACGGCCAACTCGATCTTGGCCGGATTGTCTTCGTTCAATTCATAGCGCACATTCAAAGCCTTGGCCTGGGCTGCCAGCTTGGCGGCCCGCGCCGTATCTCCCACGGCCAATGCCTTTCGCGCACCGATCAATAGTCGATCGCTCTGGTCACGCGCATTAACAGCAGGCGCTCCCGCCGGAACGTCGTTACGCGCCGGTTCGGGACTCATGACTCGCTCACCGGGGTTCGGCAGGGGCGCGGCCGTGATGGCGCGGGATGGCGGCGCCGGACTTTGCTCGGCTTCGGGAAGGCGGACAACGGCCGGCTCCTCGGCCGCCGCGGCGCGATCCACTGCGTCGAAGGGGTTCGTGCCGCGCGACATGACCGACGGCATCCGGCCTGTGCTCTTTGGCGGGAATGGTTGCTCCTCGCGAGTTGACGGCCGACCGGCTGCTTGCTCATTCGCCGCGGGCTGTTGAGTACGGAGCGGACGCTCGCCCGGAGCACGAATGGTTCCGGCGGGCGCGGTCTTCCCGGGCGCGGCCATCTGGCTCGCTGGCGGGATATCCGAAGAGGCGTCTCCGCGCTTTTTGCCGGCGACCGACTGCTTGCCCGCGGCAGGGCGAAGGCGTTCCAGTTCCGCGCGGCATTTTTCGGGCGTGTCACCAAAATAAAGTTTGCCGAACTGCACGTGCAGTGCTTCGGCCTGCGCGATCAGTCCATCGGCCGTTTCCCAATCGGCTTCGGAAATTGCCTTCCGTGCGCGGGACAGCAGTTGCGAGACTTGCCGCTTCGAATCGCCCGCGCGATTGCCGTTTTGCCCCGCGACAACCGTCGAGGTAAAGGTTGCGGCGGCGATTGCCGAAGTATTGGCCAGACAGGGCGCTCGCTCGGGCACGAAGGCCGCGATCACGCCAATAATCATGGCAAACGTCTTTCCGGGCGGGATCTCCTTGAAAGGATTCCCGGCACGAGAAACCCGAACTGGCGCGCTGCGACGTTGCGCTCGTGGCGCGTGGCAATGAATCATGCTTCGGTCACACGTCTGAGTCATGGTGGATGTCAAAACCTTGGTCGCTAGCGCACCCAGCAATGCGCTCGCCGATAAATCTTCTCGGACCACTCGCACAGTCGGTTACCACGGGCTGACCCGGTGCCGACCCTGATACGCGCACATAAAAACTCGTTCTGCGGCACCTGCCCGCCGCTGATTTAGAAGCTGGAACTGGGATAAGAAGTGCTTGGAATCGGAAGAAGAGAGGCGGTTAAGTAACCGCCGGGGGGATTCCGGTCAATATCACTTGCGGCAAAGTGAGAGAATCCGAGCCGGAAAAGGCCGATATCAGGCCAGCAAAAAGGTCGCTCACCGACCAAGTGTGCGGCGCTTGCTAGCTAGCGGGAACAGCGCGAGCCGCGGAAAATCTTCCCGGCAAGCAAGCCTCTCCGCAGGCGAGGTCATTGCCCGCCAGGCGTGCAGGCAAACGACAATCCCTGCAAAACGTTAGTTGCCGCGCGGCTGCTTGCCTGCCTTACCCGCGTCAGCACCGGCGTTTAGCTTCGACAGTCCGCCTCCTTGTTCGGTCCTGCGCCTCTTGGGCCGGTCCTCCTCTTCATCTGCAGCGACCGGCGGCTTGGCGGCTTCCTGCGCTTTTTTCAGGCGTTGCTTCGTGGATTCGTAAATCTCCGCGTCCGCCAATTCGCTCTTGACGATGAGCTTGCCGTTGGGCTCCATGACCAGCACCTGGCTGGGGGCCCTGGGGCGCAGTCCGCCCCCTGGCATGGCCATGGTATCGCCGCCTGTCATGTCTACGACCATCATGTCGGTATGAAAGGAGAGCCTCTTTGGCTCGGCCGTGCCATCGCCACGTTCAACGAAAGCATCCTCGGCCGGGAAGTTGGCCACCTGCCCGCGAAATAGCTCGACGATGCGCGAGGCGTCAACCGCCTCGTTGGAATCCCACATTTTCAGGATCACTTCCAGTTTCGATTCGTTGATCTGCTTGTTCGGCTTGATGCCGCCAGCCAGCATGCTGAAGCCAAGCGGGACGGTAACTTCCGCCGACGCCTCGCTCCACGGGCTCTGCCGTGTCTGCCCCTTGGCAAGTTGCGCATTGGCCAGGTACTGTGCCCCGAGCCCATAGTTGGGATTGTTCAGCACCAGGCGCACGCGATACCGATACGTCTTGCCCGGCTGAACGGAGAAGTCGAAGCAGCGAAACAACTGATACTCCACCGCTTTGGCTTGCGACGGGTTGGCGTTGGCCATGGCCGCATTGCCGGCCTGCGCCATCGCGCGGGCGCGCAGCCCACCCCCCGCCGGCGCAGCGGGCGCGACGGTTCCCGGCGCCTGGCTGCCGGTGGGAATTTTCGGATGACCCGCCGACCGGCCATGCTCCTTGCCGCTGATCTTGAACAGCGGCCTGGTCAATACCGGGTCGGCAAAGACATGATCGATCACGTCGGCCGCGCGCTCGGAGAAGGTAGCCTCCTCGTCTTCGGCTCGCTTGCGATCCAAGAGCGTCCATTTCAAATCGGCATCCGGGGCCGTTCCCACGGGAACTTCGGCGCGCTCGACTTCGAAAGAATGGTAGCGAGGATAGTCGAGCGCCGGATCCGTCTTCCGCGCATCGCGAAAGGCGGCGCGGTAGTCCTTTGCCTGCGCCTCGATCGGAACGAGACCGGTGATGACGGCCCATTGCTTGCCCTTCACCGCCGCATTGGGATTAGGCCGATCGACGGCGCCCGCGGGCGCGGCACCCGCTTTACCTCCCGCCATGTTCAGGGCCCGCTCGCGCAGGCCACCGCCGCCTTTTGCCGGCTCCGGCGCGGCCGCTTTCGGGGCAGGCGCCGCTTTCCCAGGGGCCGGCGCTGCCTTGTCCTCGTTGCCCAACGAGTGGACGTATACCGCGCCATAGCCAGTCGCCACGCGAACGTCTTGCAGGGCCAAGAACTTCGGCTCGGGCCGGCGCTTCTTCATGTCGAACGGGGGTCGGCTCCACTCGTCGTGCGTCACCCATACCTTTTGGGGAACGTCGCGGGCCACGGGCAGCGGTTCCATCGGCGGCACGTCGGTCGCAGGGTCGAAGGTCGACGCAGTCACTTTGGCGTCCACCTTCTGCGCGGCATCCATGAACTGCTGAGGTACCTTGTCGTAGGGCTTATGCTTCATCGCGCCCAGGCAGAACATGATGAAGCCCAAGACGAACAGGCCGAAAACCCCTTTCTCGATGTGGGTCGTGAGGAACTCGAGCAGTTGGTCCTTGTCGAGTTTGATCTTCGGCTTTTTCATGGGAACTCCTCTGCGCGATCGGTCGAACCGTTGCGGGCGTCGAATCTACAAATTGACCTGGTCGTGTCTCGTCCGCTTAGTGCAGGCGCCCGCCCGAGACCGTAGCCCCACCACGGGGCGCTTTGACGATCGCCGTCGGAACACCGCTTGGACGCTTCGACGGATCGGCGGCTGACCCGGTGCTTAGCTTTTCGGGGTCCGGCGTATTGAAAATCTGAATCAGGCCGCAGACCTCGACCGGTACGTCCGCCGGTGTGGCTTCGACTTCATCGCCGCCCGCCGCGTTCGCCTGCGGCCGATTCTCCATGGCGGCCGCTCCGGCGCGCAATCCTACGGCGGCGCCCAGACCTCCGGCGGGGGGACGTCCCGGCTGCGCGGCTGGCGCAGCATTTCCCTTACCGCTCGGCTGAACGAGTGGATCGTGCATCGTCAACCGCACGACCTCGATCGGAATATCCGCGTTGGCGCAGTTGACCAGCAGATCGGGGATCTTTCTCTGATCGATGACGACTTTCAGGCGAACGAACATCAACTTGAACTCGCCGTATGGTGTGTCGGTGGGGCCTGCGGGCGTTCCTGTGTCACTCAAATAACGGCCATTGAGCAACTCGTCGTCGAGTTGCTTGGCACGCTCCGCGGGATCTTCCGATACTTGTTCCTGGGGCTGGCCGCCAGCAGCCAATCCGCCGGCTGTTCCCCCTTCGGTCGACTGGTCGGCAAATACCTTGGGGCTCTCGCGCACCGCGTCATTCACGGCCCACTGAGCGATGTCGAGCGAATCGATCCGTTTGATCGGCACGGCGATGACGTCCGCCGCGCCCTCGTTGGTCTTGCGAATGACCTTGGCGAGGTTTTGCAACAGCCAAATATCCTCTTGGGCCAGCCGAATATCGAGATCTGAAGGAACGCCGAGCTGTCGACTGAGCGTGTAGCGCTGCTCAAGCGCCTCGCGGTGGGCGCGGCTCCAGACGACCAGTCCTTCCATCGTGTCTTCGACTTCTTCGGCCGGGGGCTTGTCGGCCGGCTGCCCGGCATTGGGGCGCATCTTGGGCGCATTCGGTTGCGCCGCTTCTTGGCCCTCGGCCTTCAGCTTAGGATGGCGATAATCGGCCGTGGCGAAGACCTTCTCCTTGAGGGCTTCGACAAATAGTTCGTTGGATTTGAAACGGGAGCGGACGATCTCAGGAATCGGCTCGTCAGGCCTCAGCTTGGCGATATCCTCCGCGACCATTTCCGGCCAACTGAAGGTCTTGCGCTGGGCTTCATAGCTTTTCTGCCATTCCTCGAGCACCTGTTTCTTCAACTCTTCGTTCTTGACGTTCACGCCGTCGGCAAATTGCTGATTGGCCGGATGGCCGTTTTTGTCGACATCCTGCAGGTCGCTGAAGCTCTTTTTCACGATCGCTTCATTGGCCTGGGTCAAGGTAGCGAGGGTCCCTGCGCCGCTCCACCAGCAGATCAAACCGACCAGCGCAGCGATCGAGACCAGCACCCAGAAATGATGCTTCTTCAAGATCTGCAAGAATACTTTGACTTGGTCCATGGCAAGCGTTCTCGATCGTTAGGGATTAGGCGCGGCCGCTGGCGGCGCGCCGGCTGGCGGCGATGCAGGAGGCGCTGGACTTTCGCCCGCCGGTGCTTCACCCGCGGCAGGCGGAGCTTCGCCGGCAGGCGCCGCAGGCGGTTCGGTCGGGGCTTCGCCCGGGGGTGCAGCGGGCGCCGGTTCACCACCCGCTGGCATGGGTGACGCCGCCGCGGGAGCGCCCTCGGCCGGCGGAGATTCCTCGGGGGTCGGTGCGGGTGTGGCAACTGCAGGGGGCGGGGCCGCGTCGGCGGGCTCAACCGGCGCCGCGCCCTCTTCCGCAGGCGGCGGTGGTTCCTCTTGCGGCGGTTCATCCAACCAACACAGCTCGACGAAAAAATCGAAGCGCGGCGCGGGAATCTGTTTCGCTTGGCCGGCAGCTCCTTCTACGTTGGGGCCGTCGTCAGCACCCTCGATTTTGTTCTCCCAAAAGACTTCGTAGGTGCGGGCTCCCGAGGCGGGCACGACCACGGGGAAGAGCAATCCGATTTTTTTCAGATCGATTTCGCTAGGACCGTCCGGCACACGATCCTCTTCGGGAATGGTCAGCTTGCCCGACTTCAGATTCCGGATGATCGTCTGGCGGACGTAATGCTCCTTGCTCGTTTCCAGATGCACCCTGTCGTTGTGAAAGTGATAGCCGCGCAGCGAAATGATCCAGCCGGGGCCGCTCGGCCCTGTGACTTCGGGTTCGGGGGTGGGCTCAGGGGGAGGCGGCGTGGCTTCGGCCCCGTCGGCAGGCGGCGGCGGGGGAGGCGGTGGCGCCTTGGGTTCGGCCTTATCGAATTCCTTGATGCTCGTGTACCATGACGTGACATCATCAAGATGCTGTGCCTGCACCGACAAAATATTCAGCGATTTCCGCTTCGTCACGTCGGCCGGCAAGTCGCCCTCGTCCTTGGGCAGCGCCAGGTTCAGCGCTTTCCAGACCTCGAGCCAGCGCTCACGCCGTTCGGCGCTAGGGACCAGGCTCTGCCCCACGTCCCCCATTTTTTTGTAGTCGTCTTTGGCCTTGGTGTAGCTCGACTCGTAGCCGCGCGCCCGGGACACGACGTCGTTCGCACGAGCCACAGCCGGCGCGAAATAGTTGTCCTGCAGCACGGCGTTCCAGGCGCGCCAGTAGCCGAAGTAGCTGATCGTGCAGCCGAGCAGGAGCGCGGCCGCTGCGCCGACAGCCCACGGCTTTTTCGCGCGAATCATGCGGTCCTTCATGATCTCGCGCGGCAGCAAGTTCGTGCGGATGGCCGACTCTTTCAGCCCCTGTAGCGCCAAACCGTAGCAGACGCCGAAGCTGGCCACGTTTTCCTTGAAGGCTGGCGCATCCACCACCGAGGGACCGGTCAGCCCGCGGAACGTCTCCAGCCGGTTGAACTCATTGCCCAGGTTTTGCGCCAGGTAGCGCTGCAGCCCCGGGAGCTTCATGGCATTGCCCAGGCCGAGGACGCGGCCGATCTTGGCGCGGCGATCGATGTTCGAGAAATAACCAATCGAGCGCTGCACCTCGGTCAACAGATCGTTGAACACGGGGCGCATGGCTTGAAAGAGCGCCTTGGGATCGTCGGCCTTGGCGGCGTTGCGCTTCAAATGCTCGGCCGTGGCGAAGGTCAGCTTCAGTTCCTTGGTCAGGGCCTTGGTGAAATGGTTGCCGCCGATCGGCACGCTGCGCTGCCAGACGCGGAAACCGTTGGTGACAACCAGGTCGGTCGAATCGGTGCCGAGCGAAAGCAAAACCGTCGACGGTGGTGGATTGTCGGGATCGTAGTCGGCCGGAGGCGGCAGATCTTGCATCTGGTCGAAAACGACGAAGTTGTAGAGTGCCAGCGGCGTCAACTGCACGACGTCGACTTCGATGCCGGAGTCGATGAACGGCTTCAGCGCGCGATACACCTGGTCGCGCTTCATCGCGAACAGGCCCACCTCGGTCTCCAGCGCAAAACCCTCCTCTTCACTGCCGCCGACCATCTTTTGATAGTCCCACACGACGTCTTCGAGCGAAAAGGGAATCTGTTGCCGCGCCTCGTACTTGACGATGTCCGGAATCTTCTTGGCTTCGACCGGCGGCAACTTGATGAACCGCGCCAGGCCGCTTTGCCCGGGCACCGACACCGCCACCCGATCGCCGCGCACGCTGTTGCGCGACAAGAACTGCGTGATGGCCTCTTGCACCAGGGCCGCGGGATCGGCCTCGGGCTGGCTGAGGATTTTGGGGTATTCGACGTAGTCGAAGGCGTCGGCCAAAACCTGCGAAGGCTCCCCTCCGGGGCGGCAACGCAGCGCCTTGAGCGCACATTGGCCGATATCGATACCCCAAACGGCATCACTTCTCGCCATGCCAGTTTCCCTTCGTCTGGTCCGCGGAGCCCGGAGCAGGCCCCAATCGTTCGGCAACCCGGGCCGGAAAACGGCCGTGATGGGAGGTTGGGGTTGCCTGCCCTATTCCAAGCCCAATTATCGAGTTACATAAACTAGTGTCAACCAGATCGTCGCTTGTCGCAAGGGTCTGGCGGGCGGAAAAATCCGTGCCGCGCCGGCTGACCGAGCGGCGGCCGTCATCGCTCGTGCTTTACCAGGGGAGTGCCGATTGTGCCGGCTCTGGCCGCGGCTCGACTTCTTGTGCCTAGCGGGCTATCGTGGACTGCCCGCCCGCTCCACTCCGAATCATTTCGGCCAGTCGCCGGAACTCATTGGCCCTATGAAATTTGAAGAAGTTTGTGTCCTTCTGCCTTGCCATAGCTTGGAGGACTTCCCTACGCACTACGAGGGGGCCTCGGCCGAAGGGCTGCTGGCCGCCTGGTCCGCCATGTGGCACCCGGCCTTACTGGCAGCGACCGGCCGTTTGCCCACCTGGTATCGCGCCGAGGGGCCGCCTGACGCACTCTCGGGCCGACTAATCATCATTCCTCCAACTAGCGAGCCCTTGTTGCTGGCCGGCTGGGTGTCACGCGCAACGGGCGAAGGAGCCCACGTCGTCCGCAAGCTCTCGCGCCGCGGCGAAATCGTTTCCGCAGCGCTGGCCGGGCTTGATGAACAGCCCCAGGTGGATCCCGAACTGGTGGCCGATTTTCTAGCGCTGGGCTACGGCTATCTGGCGGTTGAATTGCTCACCCGGCAGATGCGCTACATGAGCAATATCGACGAAGTTCACCTGCAGAACGAGACTCTGGCCGCGGCACGGGCCTGCCTGGCGGGTGATGCCGAGACGGCGCGGCGGCATTTGCAGAACAGCTTTGAAGTCTTGATCGAAGCCCGCGAGCGTTTCTATCCCGTCGATGCCTATCTGATCGACCTGACCTTGGTCGCGCCAACGACCGTCGGCGAATCGCTGCGGCGGCAGCTCACAAGCGACGTACCGCAAAACGTGTTGATCTCGGCGGACACTTTGGCACAGCTGGCCGAGGCTGCGCCGCAAACCCTTGCGGCACTGCGCATGGCCCTCGATCACCAGACCGTATCGATCGTCGGAGGCGAGCGCAGCGAGCGCGAATTGCCGCTGTTGCCCCTGGAAGAGACGCTGGCCGATTTTCAAGCGGCGGCACGCCTCTATCAGGATCTGCTGGGCCAGGCGCCACGCGTGTACGGCCGGCGACGCTTTGGGCTCTCACCGCTGTTGCCGCAGATCTTGTCGCGATCGGGCTTCATCGGCGCGCTACACGCCACGCTCGACGACGGCCGCTTTGCCACCGCTTCGCAAGCCAAGGTGCGCTGGGAAGGGATCGACTATTCGGCGATCGATGCCCTGGTGCGCTTGCCGCTGGACGCGAATCGGGCCGACACGTTTCTCGGCCTGCCCCGCACGCTCGGCGAATCGATGGATCGCGATCATGTAGCCACGGCTATCTTTGCCCATTGGCCGTCTCAGGCTGATACGTTTTACGGCGATCTGCGGCGCATGGCAGCCTACGGCGCAGTGCTCGGCAAATTCATCACGCTCGAAGAGTATTTCACCAACACGGCCAGCCCGGGCGAGATCGTCAAGTTCAAAGCCGACGGTTATCGCGCGCCCTATCTAAAGCAAGCGGCAGCTGAGAAGGGCTCGCAGCCGATCTCGGGCATATCCGAACAGCACGCCCGGCAGGCTCTATGCTTGGCGACCGAAGCGGTGGACGCGATGACGATCTGCGTGGGAGGCGCCGTTCCTGGCAGGCCCGACGAAGCGTCCGCTGCCGCGGAAAAAGAGCTTCAGCACGATCTGGATGAGGCCGCCGCGCGGCTCGCGTCGGTGCTTGCGCCCACCGACAGCGCTCAAAGCGGCCTGCTCGTGGTCAATCCGCACAGCTTCGCGCGACGCGCGCTCGTCGACGTCACGGCACTGGCCAGTTTGCCGGCGGTGGAAGGAACCGTTGTCGCCACGCAGGAATCCGCAGGACGAAAGTGGGCCGTCGTCGACGTGCCGGGCTTGGGTTTTTCGTGGCTCGCACCGGGCCCTGCCACTCCCGTAGCGCCACCGAAAAAGAAAGGGCCCAAACCGCTCGCCGCCGGGACGTCGCTCTCGAACGAGTTCCTCCGCATCGAGATCAGCCCCGCCACGGGCGCCGTGCAAGGGATTTACGATCTGACGCAGCGGGGCAACCGCGTGGCGGTGCAGTTGGCGCGGCGCACGCCTCCTCCGCCGCCGCGGCCGGGTGATATTTGGCGCGACACCGACGAAGGGGCCGTGTATTCCGCGATGGTGGCTGACGCGGTCGAAGTCACGCACACGGGCCCGGCATTCGGCGAGATCGCCAGCCGGGGCCGAATGGTCGATGCCGCGGGAAAAACGATCGCCCGATTCACGCAGCGCTATCGCCTGGCTTGCGGCAGCCGCGTCTTGGAAATCGAGACGGAACTGGAAATCGACGAGCCGGCCGGCGGCGACCCGTGGGAATCGTATTACGCCGCCCGATTCGCCTGGCCCGACGAAGACGTCGAGATTTACCGCGATATCGGGCTGGCGCGACAGGCGAGCGACGCCCGCCGGCTCGAGGCGCCGCACTATCTCGATCTACGTTCGTCGCGCGCCCGGACCACGATCCTGACGGCCGGACTTCCGTATCACCGGCGTGCCGGCAACCGCATGGTGGATACATTGCTTGTATCGGCGGGCGAAACGCAACGCTCATTTCGGTACGCGGTGGGCTTCGAGCTTGCACACCCGATGCAAGACGCATTGGCGATCGTGTCGCCGACGGTCGTTGTGCCTGGCGCGCGGCGACCAACGGGGTCGCACAATTCGACCTGGCTATTCCACGTCGATGCCAAGAACGTTGTCGTAACGCACTGGCAGGCTAAACGCGACGACGCACAAGGTCCTCTGGTCCGGGTAAGGCTGGCCGAGACCGAAGGGCTGGCCGGTCGCGTGCGGCTGCGTGCCGTGCGCGACGTGGCCCAGGCGCGGCATATCGATTTTCGCGGCCAAACGCTGGCCGAGTTGCCTGTCGCGGGAGATTGTGTCACGATCGACGTCGCGCCGTTTGAAGTGGTGGAGATCGAGACGCAGTTGCACCGCTGAGCGCCCTCAGTGCGGCGGATCAAAAGAATCCCATGATCGTGACCATCGACGGACCTGCCGGAGCCGGCAAGAGCAGCGTTTCGCGGATGCTGGCGCAGCGCCTGGGTTTCGCTTTTCTCGACACGGGCGCGATGTATCGGGCCGTGGCGCTGGCGGCGCTACGGCAGAACCTTGGCTGGAATGACCCGACGGCGCTCGCGGCCCTGGCGCGGCGGCTGAATATCGAAATTCGCGACGACCGCACTTATCTCGAAGGAGAGGACGTCAGCAGCGAAATCCGCAGCCACGAGGTGACCTCGGCCACGCATTACGCCGCCAACAACGTTGCAGTCCGCGCGCACCTGGTCCAGCTGCAGCGGCAAGTGGCGGGTCGGCTGGACATCGTCACCGAGGGGCGGGACCAGGGAACGGTCGTTTTTCCGCACGCTGAATGCAAGATTTTTCTCGACGCTTCGCCCCATGAACGGGCCCGGCGGCGGCAGGCCGATTTGGCGGCCCGTGGCGAGAAGCTAAGCTTGGACGAGGTGCTCGCGGACCAGAACCGGCGCGACGAAAGCGATGCTGCGCGCGAGGTGGGTCCGCTCGTGGCGGCGGCCGACGCCGTACACGTGAACACGGATGGGTTAGCGCCCGAGGAAGTCGTCGACCGCTTGGAGGCGCTCGTGCGAGCAAGGATGCCGGAAGCCGCAAAGTAGACGCAATCCCAATCGAAGCGGGGCTGTCTGCTTCGACATTTGACTCTCGACATTCGTCATTTAGCGCAACCATGGCTGACCGATCGCTCGCGAAACAGCTTTGGTACAAATATTTGCACGTGACGTGCCGGCTAACGTTCACGGGCTTGTTTCATTTTCGTTGCACCGGGCGCGAGAATGAGCCCGCCGCGGGAGGGGCCCTGGTACTCTCGAACCACCAAAGCATGTTCGACCCGGTGCTGGTGGGCGCGACGCTCGAGCGACGTTTGAACTACATGGCGCGGGAGACGCTATTCGCCTTCGCGCCGTTTCGCTGGCTCATTCAATCGCTCGATGCCATTCCGATCGATCGCGAAGGGTTGGGGCTCTCGGGCTTGAAGGAGACGCTGCGGCGCGTGAAGCGCGGCGAGATGGTGCTGATCTTTCCCGAGGGAACGCGATCGCCTGACGGTGAAGTGGCGGCGCTCAAACCCGGCTTTTCAGCGCTGGCCCGCCGCGCGAAGGTGCCGCTTTTGCCAATCGGCATCGATGGGGCCTACCAGGCCTGGCCGCGCGACCATGCCTTTCCCGGCTTGTCGACGATCCATGTCCACGTTGGCGAGCCGATTCCCGCCGAAGAGGCTGCCACGGCCGATGAACGGGAACTCGTGGCCGAGGTTGAGCGACGGATCCGCGCCTGTCATGCCATTGCCCGGCAAGGCCGGCTGCGGGCGCTCGACCAATTGTCCCGCGAGGATGCGTCTCAGCACGTCGTGCCGGTAGCCGTGGCCGAAGCAATCGTGGCCTGAATCCTCGGTTGGCGTGCTGAATGTCCATTGCGCCGTCAAATCGCACCGATGTTGGCTTTTTTCACCATGCGGGCGGCCTGCGCGTGGATTCAAGCCGTTCCCGCACTTCGTGAAAAGCTTCACTATCAGTTTTGCAAGGCGGGCGCGGTCCAGAAAATGCTGTCGCCTATCAGATGGTGTCTGCCCGACCGCGATAGTCCTATAATTCACGTATCGCACGCCGTGACGAAGGAAGCGCGCAATCAAGGAGTGTTTTGATTTCGGCGCTTCTGGATCGTCGCGGCAAACGCCCACAAAGTTTTCGGAGGTTTTGTCATGCATGCCCTATCTCGTTTTGCAGCCGTCGCCCTGCTGCTGTTCTTGGCGACGAGCGCACTGGCCGACGATCAGAAGAGCGCGGCGAATGCCGCGGCTGGTGATCAGAAGGCCGTGACCAAGCAACAGGACAACAGCAATGCGACGGCCGCCCGCTGGCGCTATCGCCGCCATAATGGCCGCTGGTGGTACTACACGCCGGCCAACAATTGGATGGTTTTCCACAACAATGCGTGGGCACCATACCGTGCGGGCATGTTCGCCAGCGAGCAGCGCATGACCAGCCAGCCGGTGCGCCGCTATTCGTATGACCCGGGCTTCCAAGGAAACGCGGGTTACTATCCTCGCATCTATCGAGCCCCGGGTAATTTCGGCGTGCAAAAGTCGATCCGCTACGCCGGATCGAAGATCAACGCCGACTACGCGCCTTACACAGGCGGCAGCATGCAGTAAGCTACTATTAGCTTTGCAACGGCTGATGAACTTGAGCCGCTTCGCGGGCCCACGGCGCCGCGGAGCGGCTTTTTTGTTGCGCCGCGCGATAGCGAGGGTATTGCTGCGATTTTAGCGCCGTAGCGCTGCACAATCAGCATCGACGAATCGCAAGAGCGCGTCTTTCCACTCGCCGGCATAATCGACGCCGATCCGCTTCGTGCGCCGCAGCTTCGGCCGATCGCGCGGATCGTCGAGAAAGAACAGATCGTTCTGCGTCAGATCGACGCCGTTGTGAGCGCGTGTGACACCGAAAGCCCGCGCCAGCCGTCCGGGGCCGATGATGTGCGCGTCCCAATCGCCCAGCGGCTCAGCTCCGCGCAGGAGAACGGCCTGGGCGTCCCCTTTTTTCCCGACCACAACGTTGAGCATGTCGTACATGCCATAGATCAGGTAAACGTACGCGTAGCCCGGCGGTCCGAACATGATTTCCGTGCGCTTCGTCCGTCCCTTCGACGAATGCGACGCCAGATCGTGCGGGCCAACGTACGCCTCGGTCTCGACGATGCGGCCGCGAAACTCCCCGTCGCCCAGCCTGTGTACCAGAATCTTGCCGATCAGGTCCTGGGCGACGTCGATCGCCGGCCGCGCGAAGAACGCACGACGCAGCTTGCGATGACGAGTTCGGCCCGGCTTCGATGCTTCGCTCAAGGCCGAGTTCCGCGGCATTCTCCGAATCCTACTCATCATCATCATTTTGCATTCTGCATTCGTGTCGACGCCTTCAATAAGGAAACCGCTCATCCAGCGGCGCGGCCGATAGTTCGACCAGAAACTGCGCCAGCCGTTCGACCAGCAGCTTCATCATGGCGCGCCCTTTTTCGGCCGTCGCCGCGTGAGGGTTGCCCGACCCGGTATTCGTGGTCAGCAGGTGCCAGGGACGGGTGATCGAGATCCAACCGCGGTTGACGGCGTCAAACTTCGTCGCCGCCGTCGCGCCGGCGTCGGCCGCCAGGCTGCCATCGGGGTTTTTCGCCACCAGTTCCGGACGATACGCAAGGATGAACGACGTCTCCATTTCGCCCGCGTGATCGCCAGGCTCGACGAAGATCTCGTGCTCGATGTCGGCCAGCACCTTGTACCAGTTGCACAGGAACAAATGCGCCGACGTCTTGCCGTACATCTCGCGCAAAATCGGCTTCAGATCGTTGCCGCCGTGGCTATTGAGCAGCACGACTTTGCGTATGTCGTGCCGGGCGAGCGATTCGACAAGGTCGCCGATCACAGCGGCCAACGTCGAAGGGTTGACGTTCATCGACAGCGGGTAAGCGATCTGGTTCGTTTCGGTGCCGTAGGGAATCGTCGGCAGCAGCACGACCCTCGCCCCGCGATCGTGCGCCGCCTGGCAGATTTCCTCGCCGACCACGTCCCCTTCGATCGTGTCGGTGCCGTATGGCAGGTGCAGGTTATGCGGCTCGGTGGCCCCCAGCGGCAACACCGCCACCTGGAACTTGTTTTCCTTCACGTAAGCGTAGTTCGTCTCGGCCAGCTTCCAGGGACGCACGAATAAAACTCCGATCTGAAGGAAGGCGAGCAAAACGGGCAACGGGCGGTCCGAATCCCAAGCATTGGCATTCGGGGTGCCACGGATGGCTTGTCCACCCGTGAATTCACGGGCGCTGCTATACGAGGCACTCGCGACACCCGTCACATTAGCCCGAATCGCGAGCGAGGGAAATGGGCATGGTGGTCTTCGAGAAGTCCCTCACTTGACGCTCTTCAAGTAGTCGCGGTATTGCGCGTCGAGCTCGTCGTAGTTCGAGCGGCACAATTCGGCCAGCGTGCCAGCACGGTCACGCCCGCGATAGATGGCCGAAAGATAAGCGATAAGCGCCGCACGGTAGCGCCCTTCGTCGGCGAACATCAAGAAATAGGTCAGGCCGGTGGCCTGGCTATAGAGGGTCGCGATATTCGGATCGACCTTTAATCGATCCATCGACATCGTCGTCAGCTCGGCAAGTGGCACGTAAAAATCGTTAACCAGCAGACGGTGCTGCGCCGCGATCAACCGCTCCGCATCGTTGCCGCCGACCAGGTGCCAGCCATGGGCCTCGGTGAGCGATTCCATGAAGCACGCGATCCCCTCGACCACCCAGAAATTGCCGTCGCGTCCCATATCACGGACCGCGGGGCGAACTTCATTGAACAGTTGATGCGTGGCCTCGTGATTCAAATTCGTGAGATCCGCTTCATCGACGGCGTAAAAATAAGCCGTTTTCTTCGCGGCCAGATAGTATCCGGCGCTAACGCCGATGTTCGGTTCTTTGCGCTCGAGCGCCTGCACGTACTCGTCGCGGTCGCGGAAGTACATCACCCGATGCCGCTGCGGCGTGTTGCTCGTGGCGGCCTGCATACGGAAGCGTCGGACGAGTTGCTCGTCGGTGGCGTAAAAGCTCGCGAACAACTGCTGCCACGCGTCGTACAAACGCTCCAGGCGCGTGGCCAGTTGCACGCCCGCCTCGAGACTGTGCGTTGTATGGACGTTGTAGTGCTCCGTGACAACATCCCACCCTTTGCTTCCCTTGCGTGAGCCGCCACGGAGACGCTGCTCTTCGTCGGCCTTGATCCAGCCATTGTTGTAATAGCGCTCGCCCGCCTCGTAGCGGGCAACGTGCGCCGCGGGCAGCCAGCCAAACTTCGCGTGCCACACCTGCCCTTCGCGAGCTTTTGCCACCTCGAAGGGCGTCAGCCAGTCCCCTTTGTATTTCTCATAGCCCAGGATTTGGCGTGCTTTCTCGTGGTCGGGCTGTTCGCGAATCACTTCGACCAATAGCGGAAACGCATCGGCCGCGTGGCCGTGATCGGCTGCCTCGACCGCGAGATCGAAAAGCGCCTTTGCCTGCTCGGCTCGCAACGCGGCAAAACGCTCGCGCCATTCGGCCGACGTCGACGTAAGTGTTTCGCTCGTGGCATCATCCGGCGCGGGGCGACAGGCCAAAGTGATCCGATTCGGTTCTTCGGCCGGCAGCCAGTCGCGCGCGATCTGTGCTTCGTCAGTTAGCTGCTGGCCCTCGGCCCAGGCGGCGAGCTCGGCCAGCTTTTCGGCGTAAGAGGCGTGCAGCGCCGCGTGCTGGGCGCTGATCTCTTTTGATTCCCTGCGCCCCGCGGCTGCCGGCGCAGCGGCGCGCAATGTCGTTAGCGCCACGCCAAGGCCAGGCACAAGCAGAGCGCATACAAGTAAGAGGCGACAGCAGATCGGCAAGGAAATGATCCGCGGGACGAGGGGAAAGTACCTCAATCCAGTCTATCACGCGGTCGCAATCAAAACGTCGGGTACAAGACGGCTTCCGCCTCCGCACACTCGGCGGCTATTTCTCGGCAAAAGCCGCGTCGAACGCCACCTGGCTGGGCGTGAAATCGAGCCGCTTGACGAACTCGGCGGCCTCGCGGGCCCCTGCTTCGCGGTCCATGCCCACATCTTCCCATTCGACCGATAGCGGGCCGGCGTAGCCGATCTGGTTCAGGGCGCGAATGATCTCTTCGAAATTCACGCCGCCGCGCCCCGGCGAACGAAAATCCCAGCCGCGGCGCGGATCGCCGAAATTCAGGTGGCTCGACAGAATGCCCGAGCGCCCGTTGAGCGTGACGATCGCGTCCTTGACGTGTACGTGATAGATGCGGTCGGAACAGGCGCGCAGGAACTCGACCGGGTCGACGCCTTGCCACAAGAGATGGCTGGGATCGAAATTGAAGCCGAACTCCTCGCGCCGGTCGATGGCCGCGAGCGTTCGCTCGGCGCTATAGAGGTCGAACGCGATTTCCGTCGGATGTACTTCCAGGGCGAACCGCACGCCGCAATCGCCGAAGACATCGAGGATCGGGTTGAATCGCTCGGCAAACAACTGATAGCCGGCGTCGATCATTTCCTGCGGCACTGGCGGAAAGCTGTACAAGAGCGGCCAGATGCTCGAGCCGGTGAAGCCGTTTACGACTTCCACACCCAGCTTTTGCGCGGCGCGCGCCGTGTTCTTCACTTCTTCGGCCGCTCGCGCATTGACGCCGGCTGGCTTGCCGTCGCCCCACACATGCGCGGGCAGGATGGCCTTGTGCCGGATGTCGATCACATCGAGCACGGCCTGTCCGACCAGGTGCGTGCTGATGGCGTGCAGTTGCAGGTCGTACCGTTCCAAAAGGTCGCGGCGGCCGACGCAATAACTGTCGTCCGACAGGGCCTTGTCGACGTCGAAATGGTCCCCCCAGCAGGCAAGTTCCAAGCCCTGATAGCCGAATTCGCTGGCCTTTCGGGCCAGGTCCTCGAGCGGCAAATCGGCCCATTGACCGGTAAAGAGCGTGACGGGCCTGGCCATGCCAAAGAGCCTCCTATGCTGGGAACGGCCGAAAAAGGGGCCACTGCGGCACGACATCGGCCGCGGCAACTGCGGTCGATTCTCGCAGATCGGCCGCGCTTGGCAACAGAGACCGATTACGGCAACACCCGTGACGCCGGCCGGGGTTTAATCATGCCGACAGGATGGGGGAAGGCGGGGTCGCCGCGCGCCTGACGCGCCCCTGGGCTGACATTTACCCAGCTTGCGCATGCGGTTAGAGTTAACGTTTGCGATCCCGTCCTCCGCCTCGCATCGCACCGCCTGAAACCGCTCTCGCCGCACCCTGGTATACGTGCGTGGACGGGCTTCGCCCCTGCGGCCCGACGGGCCAGATTCAGCGACAGTATCCGCAATTACCCGATCTATTCAATCTTCGTAAGGGTCATGTTCCATGAAGCGCTTCTCCGCAGCACCTTCTGTCCTGGGGATTATGGTCCTGATGATGGCGCTCCTGATGGTAGCCAACGAAACGGCGAGCGCTGCGACCAAATCGAGCGCCAAGCCGGGCGCGAAGGTCGAGAACTTCACGCTCGCGGACTATCGTGGCACCGAGCATTCATTTGCGGATCTGGCCGGCAAGCGGGCGACAGTCGTTGCGTTTCTGGGGACCGAGTGCCCGTTGGCCAAAAGCTACGGTCCGCGTCTGGCCGAATTGGCGGCCAAGTACGGAAGCGAGGGAGTGGCGTTCATTGGTATCGACCCCAACCGGCAGGATTCGCTGGCCGAGATCGCGGCCTATGCTCGCACCTCGAATATCGAGTTCCCGATCCTCAAGGATTTGAATAACAAGGTGGCCGACGCCATCGGTGCCACCCGCACGCCGGAAGTCTTCGTGCTCGACAAGAATCACGTGGTGCGTTACTCGGGCCGGATTGATGATCGGTACGGCGTCGGTTACGTGCGCGACAAGATCGATAACGATTATGTAGCGACGGCGCTCGACGCGGTGCTGGCCGATAAAGCGGTGAAAACGGCGCACGTCGATGCAACCGGCTGCTTGATCGGCCGCATGCACGACGTCGACAAAAACTCGGAGATCACCTACTCGAAGCAAGTCGCGCGAATCTTCCAGGATCATTGTGTGAGCTGCCATCGGCCGGGCGAGATCGGACCTTTCGCCATGACCGATTACGAAGAAGTGGCCGGCTGGGCCGACATGATCGCCGAAGTGGTGCGCGAGCGCCGCATGCCGCCCTGGCACGCCGACCCCAAGGTTGGACATTTCCGCAACGACATCAGCTTGTCGGACGCGGATAAGGAAACGATCTTCAAATGGGTCGCTGCCGGAGCTCCGGAAGGCGACCGCGCCGACCTGCCCGAGCCGCGCGAATATGCTCAAGGCTGGACGCTACAGCGCGAGCCCGACCTGGTCGTCGATATCCAGGCCGAGCCGTACACGGTGCCGGCCGACGGCGTCGTGGAATATCAGTACTTCACCGTCGACCCCGGCTTCAAGGAAGACAAGTGGATTAAGGCCAGCCAGGTCATTCCGGGTAGCGCTCCGGTCGTGCATCACGTATTGTGCTTCGTGCAGGCGCCTGGACGCGACCGCGGCAGCTTCGATGAAAACGGCCTGGGCTTTTTAGCCGCGTATGTGCCGGGCTATCGGGCCACGCCGTTCCCGGACGGCATGGCCAAGCACGTCCCGGCGGGTTCGAAGCTGGTGTTCCAGATGCACTACACGCCGGTCGGCAAAGAGCAGCATGATCTGTCGAAGATCGGCTTCATCTTCGCCAAGCCCGAAGAGCTGACGCACATGGTGCAGACGGTTTCGACCGGCAACCGCGGCATCAACATTCCGCCGCACGCCGAGGATTACTCGCGCGAAGCCACGATGACGCCGTACAAGCACGACCTGACCGTGCTGTCGTACTCGCCGCACATGCACGTGCGCGGGAAGGCGTTCTCGTACGAAGCGATCTATCCCGACGGCAAGCGCGAGATGCTGCTCGATATCCCCCGCTACGATTTCAACTGGCAAACCAGCTACGAGCTGGCCGAGGCCAAGACGCTGCCGCCGGGCACACGCATTCATTGCGTGGCCCATTGGGATAATTCGGACAACAACCTGGCCAATCCCGATCCTTCGGCGCGCGTGAACTGGGGCGATCAGACGTTCGAAGAAATGATGATCGGGTTCTTCGACGTAGCGATTCCGCTTGATCGTGAGAAGCTGTTGGCCGACGGCACGATTCCCAAGCTCGAGCCGGCCGCGTCGGTCGAAGACCGTGCCAAGGAACTGGTCAGCCAGCTCGACGGCAACGGCGACGGCAAGCTGACGAAGGACGAGGTGCCCGAGCGCTTCCAATTGATGTTCGGCTTGCTCGACGCGGATCACGACGGCTTTGTCGACGCCGACGAGGCGCTCAAGTTCGTGAAGGCCAACGGCGGCCGGCGACCGGGCGGATTCGGCGGCGGCGGACGCGGACGGGGCCAGCGCGGTGGCGACCGCAGCGAGCGCATGCACCGTGGCGGCGGCGAGCGCAAACCGGCCGCGGAAAACGCCGACCCGGCCGGAAGTTAGTCGACCCGTCAAGTTCCCGAATCACTGAGAATTCCGTGCCCTGCTTTTCCGCCGCAGGCGGGTAAGCAAGTATAGCAAGCGCGACAGGTGTTCTAGCTAAGGGCGCGCTTGCTGCGTGCGCCGGCGCCCTTGTATTTTAGGCACGAGGCAAGGGCAGAGGTTTGCCAGAGGCCGGGAGGGACGACGTCCGTGAACGCCCCTGATTCGTAACAAACATTTAATCGCCGGGCTTGCCTGAGCGCCGCCATGCGAATCTCAAGCGATGACAAGAACGTCCAGATTGCCGCTCTCGGAGCGCTGCTCGGATTAATAGGGCTGATAGCCGGCTCGCTTGCTGGCCCAGCCATCGCCCATCGTCCCGAAGTGCCTTCCGCCTGCGGCCTCTGGGTGATCGGACCCATGATGGGAGGGGCGTGCCTAGGCGCCGTTATAGGGTCCACGATGGGCGCGGCCATCGGCTGGTTAGTGCCGCCGCCCAAGCCATGAATGTCGCTGAGAGCGGATCCATCGTGGCATCAACGTGGTATCCGCCCGCCGTTTGCTGCGCCAAATAAACAGACTCTAATTCTCGGACGGTTCCGTACGAGTTTCCTGGACGAGTCTCGCGAACTCTGCAAGATCGACCGCGTTGAGGTCGGAGACGGCCCAATACTGCAGTCCCCCTTGCGTCCAATGGACAAGATGAAAGCCATTTTGCTCGGACTGCTTTAACTCGGTACTGTCATGGCCTCTGTCGCCGGTCGGCCAACAGAAAAGATTGATAACATGCTTCCGCCGCCCATAAACTAGCGCCGCGACGGGCCGATGATCGATGAAGTCCAACCTTCCACCAATCAGGGGAAAGCCGCGCGCGGCAAGATCGTTGACGACCGGCGCGTAGTCGAGCTTTCCATTGAACCACGGTTTTACTTCGTGTCGATCCGTCGAAGCCACGTCCGACAAATGATCGACCAGTAGCGAACGGACGTGGCTGTCTACGACCTCATCGACCACGGCCACCTGGGTATCCCTTCGCCATCGACGATCGATTATGCCGATGACCGACAGCAGGACCACGGCCGCCGCGGCCAGCGCCATCAGCCGGCGCGGCTGTTGCCACCACACGATGCGTGGTGAATCGGTGTGGTGCAGCTGGCTTCGCACCCTCTGCCGGAGAGAAACGGGCGCCCGGTAGGCAAGCTCGCTACGATCGACAAGCCGTCTCAGGGATTGCATTTGTTCGTGCGCGGCACCGCATGCGCGGCAGCTTTGCAAATGCGATTTGATCTCGACGTTGTGGACCGCGTCCAGCTCGCCGTCGAGATAGGCGTGCAACAGCTGCGATGCTTGTTGACAGTCCACATTACACCTCGTTGGCGAGCCGTCGAGCGAGACATTGCTGCAGCCTCTGACGGGCCCGAGCAAGACGTGACATCACGGTGCCCGGCGGGATACCGGCAATGTCGGCGATCTCGTTGTACGTCGCTCCTTCGACCTCGCGTAGCACGAAGACTTCGCGAAACTCTATCGGTAATTCCTCGATGGCTTGTCGCACCATCTCTCGATTGGCGCTAGCGATCAGCGCCGCGTCGGGTTCCGAACCGTGCAACCCGACGCTGTGTACTTTTTCGTCAAAGGCGGTCGTACACTCCGCCGGACGATTCGCTTGCAACCATGTGAAACACGTATTGCGAACGATCGTTAGCAGCCAGGCACGGCAATTAGCGCCCCGCATGGTGTCGTAAAACCGATAGGCGCGCAGCAGCGCTTCTTGCGAGACATCCTCGGCGTCCGCCTCATTGCGCGTCATCCACCGCGCCAAGTTGTAGGCCGCATCGAGATGTGGCAAGACCGCCGTTTCAAAGCTGGCCAGCCTGCTGTCGCTCAAGCGATTCGCTGTTCCTCCTGGTTGCCGGTCCTCTTGGTTCGCAACCCTCTTGGTCGGCGCGTGGCCCCGAATTCCCAGACTGGGATATCGGGCAGTTTATTCCCGCAAAGTTTCGCAAATATTTGCGGGAATTTTGCCCCGCTCGGGCCAGTCAACTCCAGGCAACGCCCGTGCGACTCAAGTTTACGTCGGCAGGCCGGTTTGTTGAAATTCTCGCCATTTTTGGAGACACACGATGACTTACGAAACCAAACTTCGAGGTGCAAACGATAGTGTCGATCGCCGAGGGTTTCTGGAGTGCATGGCCTGGGCCGGCACCGGCCTGGTCTGGACATTATCCGGCGGGATGCCGGCGGCGCGAGCCTTGGGACAGGAGGTCCCTCGGCCCGGCGCTAGCCCCTTCTCCTTCGTCCAGATCAGCGATAGCCACATCGGTTTCGGCAAGGAACCGAATAAGGACGTCGTCGGCACGCTGCAAATCGCGATCGATCGAATCAACGCTTTGCCACAGGCTCCCGCTTTTGTCTTGCACACGGGCGATCTCACGCACCTTGCCAAGCCCGACGAGTTCGATACGGTCGCCGAGATTCTCAAGGGAGTGAAATCGCGCGTCCTCTACGTGCCCGGCGAACACGACTTCGACGCCGAGGACAACAAACTCTATCTACAGCGATTCGGCAAGGGGACGCAGGGCACCGGCTGGTACAGCTTCGATTATCAGGGAGTTCACTTCGTGGGACTGGTAAACGTCGCCAATGCGAAGTCAGGTAGCGCGGCTGGTCTGGGCCAGATCGGCCCTGAGCAACTGGAGTGGCTCCGGAAGGATTTGGCTCGTTTATCGCCAAGCGCGGCTGTCGTGGTCTTCGCGCACGTTCCGCTGTGGACCGTCTACGAAAAATGGGGCTGGGGCACGAAGGACGCCGAACAAGCGCTCGCACTGCTCAGACGGTTTGCCTCGGTCACGGTCCTCAACGGGCATATTCACCAGGTCCTGCAAAAGGTCGAAGGCAAGCTCCTCTTCCACACCGCCCGTTCGACCGCTTTTCCGCAGTCGGAGCCGGGCAAGGGAACTCCGGGACCGATGCGTGACCTGCCCGCCGGTCGGCTGCGCGACGTGCTCGGGGTGACCACGGTGCGCTACGCCACGAACGACGGAACGCTCGCGATCGCCGATCCCACGCTCGCCTCGTGACCGCAAGCCGATTCGTAACCATCGCGCGAAATTGAAAACAGCCGCCTCGCGCGTCCCGCGCAAAAAAGGAAAAGAAGAATGGCTCGCCTTCTACAAATCGCGTCTTTCCTGGTCATGCTGCTTCACGGCTACTGTCGGGCAGGCTCGCCCAATGTTCCCGACGTGCGCGAGATCGCATCGGCCGCACGCGCCGTTTTCACGGCCCGTTGCAACGAGTGTCACGGCGCTCACTTACCGCAGCCCGAGGGTCGCTTCGGATATGTAACCGACCTGGCGCGGGTCGCTTCCAATCCCGAAATGGTCATTCGTTCGTCGCCCGAGGAATCCGAGCTCTGGGAACTGATTCGCCGGGAAGAGATGCCGCCGGCCGATGCGTCGGCAGGGTCGCTGTCCGAGCAAGAGAAAGCGATCCTTCACGCCTGGATCGCCGCCGGGGCGCCAGCAGGCACAGAGAAGTCGGCAAAATCGCCGGAGTTTTCGAATATTCAACCCGCCACGCGTCGGATGCGCTCAGCTCGTGCGCCTTCGGCGGTTGCCGCTGGAAGCTGGCGTCCGAAGGAAGGTGAACGTTGCAGCGCGGAGCATCGGCGCTCTCGGGGCCGCTAGCCATCATTTCTTTGCCGCAAGCGCCTCGGCTTCTTGGGGCGTCATCAGCCCGTCGTTATCCGCGTCGAGCTTTTGAAATTGTTCTCGGGTGCCGAGGAACTCGCGCCGTGAGAGGTCGCCATCGCGGTTACGATCCATGCGTTGGAACCATACCGGCCCTTTGCCGGAGAGTTGTTCCTGGTTGCCGTTACCGGAGGCGACGAAGGTCACGACGCCGTTTACGTTCCCGGAGGGGCCGCCCGGCGCCAGCACGATCTGGTAGCGGCGCGGAACGTCGTCGTGCTTGATCTTGCCGTCGGCATCGCGGTCCCAGGCCGACGCCGTGCGCGCAAGCTCTCGCAACTCGCGCAGCGATAAGTATGAGTTGCGGTTGCCGTCGAGAATCTCGAACAGCGTGCTACCGCGATCCGTGAACCCGGCATTGACCCGCTTGGCCGAGATTTCGTTTTGCCGCCTGAGGTAGTCGACATATTCTTCGACGAAGATCTTGCCGTCGCGGTCCTTGTCGATCTTCGCAAAGTCGTTCCGCTGTGCTGTCCGTCGCAGCTCCTGCTTGTCGAGGTAATCGTTGTTATCTTGATCGAGGTTCTTGAACTGCTGCCGTACGCGCTTCTCAGTATTCTTCGGATCGGCAGCTCCCGCGCCGGAGAGCTCCAATTCGAACGAGATGCCGCGCACGAAGATCGCCCCGCTCTTATCAAGGTCGACGCGCAATTGCCGGTTGGGATCGTTCAACTGATTGACGATTTGCAGGCGCCGGCCCTTAACTTCAGGATCGAGGTCGGCCGCCAGCTCGACGTCGGGCCGCTGCGCGATATACCAGGCCTGCAACTCCGCCTGGTCGAGCTTGCCGCTGGCATCCTTGTCGGCCGCGGCAAATTCCTCCTGAGCCAGTTGCAGTTCCTCGCGAGTCAGCAGCCGGTCTTTTTGCTCGCCCGTCGGCGCGCTGTCGTAGCGCGCTACGATCGCATCGCAAATCTCGGCCGGCGGCTGGTCGGGGACGGGCGCCAGTAATAACGTGCCCGGAACACCGCCAGGGGTCGGCGCTGCGAACACCTGGTTGCCGAACGGGTTGCCGTCGGCGCGCAGCTCGAACTCGGAATACGTCTCGTCTTCGTCGCGGTCGAAGCGTTGCAGGCGATCGAGGCCGGCCGTCATTTCCGTGGCGTCGAGCAACTGGTCATTATCGTGATCGAGAATGGCAAACAGCGGATCATCTCCCGCCGCCGGCTGACGTTGTCCGTTGCGCCCCGTACCGAAACAGGATTGCGCGAGATGTTCAACCAGCTCGTCGAACGAGATGGCGTCGTCCTGCGGATTCGTATCCAGGTCGAGAAACGTCAATATCTCGAATCGTGAATCGCCGCGGCGCGTGCGCCGCTCGTTGAAGGCGGTCCAGTCCGCGGTTTGAAACTCGGCATCGTCGATGCCGCCACTGGCATCGGCGTCCAACTCTTGAAATCGTTCCCACAGGTAGTCGCCCCAGGTCGACTGGTAGCCTTGCCCGCCCAGCCGCAAGTGCAAGCGGAGAAAGACCGGCCGGCCGGCATTCAACAGGACGAGATCTTGCAGATCACTATTGTCCGCGGCGATGGCGATTGCTTCGGCGGAAGATTCCGCGGGCTTAGCATCGTCGGCGCGCACACTCGCGGCGGGCACGGCACAGGCCGCGCCGCAAACGAGCAATCGCACCCAGTATCTAAACCGTTTCCGAGACAAAGTCGCTGTTCTCATACCAGGCACTCGCGCAGTGGTTTTGCGGACGGATCGACGAGCCTGATGGGGCGGCCCACGTTCGACATGTTCTGGTCCATGGGATCAAGTCCCAGCGCCAGCACCATCGTGCCGAGCAGATCCGGGACCGAAACAGGGCGGTCGGCGACCTGCATGCCGTCCTCGCTCGTCCGGCCCACGACCTGACCGCCAGCGATGCCACCGCCGGCCAGCACGGTGGACCAGGCCGTGGGGAAATGATCGCGTCCCTGGTTGTTGTTGATCTTCGGCGTGCGGCCGAACTCGCCCATCCATACGACGAGCGTCGAGTCGAGCAGGCCGCGCATTTTCAAATCCTCGATCAACGTAGCCCAGCCCGAGTCGAGCACCGGCAGCATCTTTTTCAGCAGATCGAAGTTGTTCTGATGCGTATCCCAGCCGAATGTGTTCAACTCGGGCAGTCCGTTGAACGAGACCTCGACGAACGGGACGCCGCGCTCGATCAGGCGTCGCGCCAGCAAGCAACCCTGGCCAAACGCGTTGCGGCCGTATGCGTCACGCAGCGGCGCCGCTTCGCCTTCCAGGTCGAAAGCCGCGGTGGCGCTCGAGCGCATCAGGCGATCGGCCTGACGA
Organism: Pirellulales bacterium; assembly: GCA_035546535.1. Classification (NCBI taxonomy): domain Bacteria; kingdom Pseudomonadati; phylum Planctomycetota; class Planctomycetia; order Pirellulales; species Pirellulales bacterium. The sequence goes on from DASZWQ010000111.1 coordinate 54,420, forward strand.
TAGGCCGCCACGTGGCTTTGCGGGGCGTGGCCCGGATGCGTGTCGGCAAAGGTGCGCTCCATATCGGCCAAGAGACCGAGTCTCGCATCGGCCTGCGCGCGCTCGACATCCTTAGCCAGAGTCAGATTCGGAACCTTGAGCTGCTGCTCGTAATTGTTCCCCTGCTGGACGACGAACTGCCCGTTGCCGACCACGAGCGGTGCATGACGCGGGCCCAGGAACCCTGGACCGAAGGCCGCGGGACTGAGAAATGTCATCGGGGCGATGCTGACGCAGTTGGGCAACTCGGCAGCTTCGTCGCCGATCGTCTTGCCCACAAGCGACCCCAGCGAAGGGTAAGCCACGGGTCCGCCAGGCACGTAGCCGGTGCGCAGCAAGTAAGTGGCGCGGGAATGGTCTCCCTCTTTGGTGCTCATCGATCGGACGATCGACAGATGATCTCCCAGCCGCGCCAACCGCGGCATGTGCTCGCAGATTTCCATGCCGGGGGCTGATGTTTTAATCGCCTTGAACGGCCCGCCGTTGGCGTGGCCGGGCTTGAGATCAAACGTGTCGGTCTGGCTCGGACCGCCCGACATCCACAGAAGAATGCAGGAACGCTTGCGGCGGTTGTCGGTCGCGGCTTGGGCCGCTAGCGCATCGAACCAGCCGCTGGCCGAGATACCGGCGGCGGCCCCCAGCGTCGTGCGCAACCAATCGCGCCGCGAACCGAAAAATCCGCGCGCAACAGAATTCAGTTTCTCGTTCATAACTTCATGTCTCCTGCTCCGAACGCCGTTGGTCGAGATTCCGAAGTTTTCCTTGATGCCAACGCGCCCTGCCCCGGCCCGCCTTTGCCGCGGACGCGCTGGCCATAATTACGCAATTAATGGTTGAAAACGAATTCGCTCGAGTTCAGCAGCGCCCAAAAGATGTCCCCCATGGCCCGTTCGGGGTTCAGCGATAGGGCTCTCTCGGCCAGATACTTTTCCAATCGCTTCAGTTCCTCGTCCGTGGGCGTCCGCTGCACGGTGGCCAGATACATCGTCTCGATCCGTTGCCGAGTATCGAAACCGGGGAACTGGGCGATCGCGCCCAGCATGGCGCCGTTCCTGCCCGAGGTCGCGTTAGCGACGAATTGTCCGTTCATGATGGCCATGGCTTGAATGATCGAGGTGTCGTAATCGATCGGCTTGTCGCGCTGATTGGCGAACAACTCGAGGAAAGTCGACCGCGGCGTGCCGTTGACGAACGCTTCCTGGCCGTTGGCCAGATTCTGATCGCGGTAGCCGACCGCCGTGGCCAGACTGTCGAAAAGTTGATCCGGCGATAATCCGCGTACCGGCATCACGGCAAAGGCGTGCGGCGTGCGCTGGCTTTCGTCACTGACGCTGCTCGATAGCTGGTAGGCGCGGCTGGTCGTTATTGCGCGAATAAGATACCCGAGGCGGAATCCGTTCGACGCAAACCGCTCTCCGAGAATCTCCAACAGCGCGGGATGGCTGGGCGGGTTCGCTTCGTCGAGATCGTCAAGCGGGTCGACGATCCCTACGCCGAAGAAGTGCGCCCACAGGCGGTTCGACAACGCCCGCGCGAAGTAGCGATTCTCGCGCGACGTAATCCATTCGGCCAGCTTGCCGCGCGCCGTGGCTTGCTCGGTCCACTCCGGCGTCGTGCCGTCGAGAAACGTCGCGGTCACATCACGCTCGGTATCCGGAATACGCAGCTCGTGCTTGGTGAGATTGTCTGTGAGTGGCGAAAAGTCGGCATCCTTCTGCTGCCGGTCGATGCCCGCGAAAAAGCTGGCTAGCTGCCAGAACTGTTCGCGCTTCCAATGCGCGAAAGGATGGTCGTGGCATTGCGCGCATTCAATACGTACACCCAGGAACGTTCGCGCGGTGACCGCTGCTAGATTCTCGGGCTTGCCTTCCTTGGCCACAAAGAATGCGACCGGGGTCGTCGCGCGGCGATCGTAGGGATTGATCGGGTTGCCGTTTTGCGTCACCGGCGTCGTCAACAGCTCGCGCGTGATCTCGTCGTAACCGCGCCCTTCGCGAAATTGCTTGCGTAGCCACGCCTCGACCGTCGATACCACGAAGCGGATCTGCAGATTGCTGTCGGCCTCGGGCACCAGCGTGTTGCGCCACGTGCGCGCAAAGTGATTCGTGTAAGCGGATCCTTCGAGCAGGCGATCGATCATCCGCTCGCGCCGATCGGGCGAGACATCTTCCAGAAAATCGCGCGTCTCGGCCACCGAGGGAATACGCCCGGCCACGTCCAGATAGACGCGGCGCAGGAATTCGGTGTCGGTGGCGGGTGCCGCGGGCACAATTCTTTGCTGACTCCAGCGCGACGCCAATTCCGCGTCGATCATTTTGGCCAGTGCCCGCGCACCTTCCCACGATTGAGGCGCTGCCTCGGCGGCCGTGGCGTGCCGCGCATCGGTTACACCAAGCGGAACCGCCAAAAGAAGCGCAAAACACGAAACGAGTCCGTGACGCACCTGCCAGCTTCGCGGCCCGATCATCACTGTCACCCTTGTTAGTTTGTGATGTCTGTGACTCTGTTACCCGTAGCGCACTTCTGTTTGGAGTTCGCGGTACCATGCGGCACGCGGTGCATGCGCGGCTCGGTCTACTCTTCATCTAGCCGTGCTTGATCGACCGGCTCCTGTCCGCCAATGGTGATCAGGGCAGGCAGGGCGGCGGCCAAAGTTGCGTCGCGCAGAAAATGCCCCTGGCCGTCGGCCGTACAGAACACCACGCCGCCCGGATGAATGCCCCCTAAACGTCCCACCGGCTTGCCGTCGGCCCCAATCGCGACATCGTCAGGCTTGGACCAGGGAACGTTGCGGCGCGTTTCGACCACCAGCAACGTCGTGGCCGGGCCGTCAGCGATCTCCGAAAGACTCTTCGTACCTTGGTCGACAAAACAGGCCGTCGGTCCGACGATCGCCATGACCATGGTATTGCCGCCGGCCGGCGCTTTGCCGGCGGGTACCCCGCCGAATTCGCGCGGCATTTTTGCGACCAGCTTGGCGTTGTGCTCGCTGTCCCACGGTTCATCGAGATGGAATTCGCGATACAGCTCTTCGTATCCCAGGTCCGGCAGGATATGAACCCGCCAGCTCAACAAGGACTTGCCGTCGGCAGCGAGACTTGCCCGGGCGGGCAGCGCTTTCGTGCGCTCGGCGTGTTTGAGCAGAGCCGCGGCGACGCGTTCCAGGTTTTCTTTCGAGGTGGTGCGCCGCCTGGCCATCGCGGGCGAGTTGCGCACGCCCCCCGGCACGCTCGCGGCCACCGGCTCTTGGGGGGCGCGGGCGAACTGGAAGTTTCCTCCCGAGCGTGTCACGCGAGTGCCAAAGAACTGCCCTACCGCCTCGGTGATGACTTGCATGCCCGTCGCCACGTCGGTATCGGTCCGCATGGTGACGATCGCCGTGCGTTCGAACTGCGAGAACTCTGCGCTTGTGGCCAGTTGCCCCAACAAGTCGGAAGGCGATGGCGGCGGTTTCTTGCCGTCCGCCGGGGGATCTTCTTTCGGCTTGGGCTTAATGCTCAAGCGCGCCACGCCAATCAGCGCCTTCGCGGCCTGCACCTTGGAGTTGGCGATCTTCTCGTCCGGACAATCGAGCATCAGTCGCCAGCGCATGCCAGTGTCCGCGTCGAGGGTCGCCAACAGCGATTTTACGTCCTTGAGCAGTTGCTCGAAGCCCGGCAGCTCGCGTCCCTGCTTCATCGACTCGACGGCGAAGGCGGGGTCGAAGGCGAAGACTACCGAGCTGGTCGCAACCTGCGGCCAGGCGTCGTCCCAGATCAGCTTGACGGGTTCGCCGGCGGCTTGTTCCATGACGCGTTTCAAGATCCACTCCTCGGCGACGACGTAATTTCGCTCATCGGCCGGAAAGAAGCAGATGTTCGGAAAATCGGGGATCTTGTAGAAGCGCTTGCTGGCGTGCTCGATTTCTTTCATCTCGTAGGGAAACGCGGCACGCTTTTTATCCCAATCCGTGGGCTCACTGGCGCGGACCAGAACGAGATCGAAGATCAGGCCCGGGCCGTTTTCCCGCGCCGGGCGATCGGGATTCGTGCGCAACATCGCCATCGTCAATTGCTCGATCTTCGTGACCGGCACGGGATTCCGGAAATCGGAGCCATTGATGTTCAGCAAGCGATCGAGCAGCTTTAGCTCCTCGCGGCCGAAGAATCCTTGCGGGCGTATCGAGAAGAAAGCCGCGGTCTCCGACGGAAGATATTTCAGCGAGAGCAGTGGAACCGCATCGCTCGGTGACGACTTTGCGTCGCCTTGCGGCGCCGGAGTAGAAGCCGATTCGCCAGCTTCGGGCGGTTCAGCCGCGGTAAGTCCTCGCGGGCTCAAGGAACAAAGAAGGGCCAATCCGATCGTACACACCGCGAACGCCCGATGGCGCTTCTGTCGACGCACGGATGCACGGACCTTGGCGAACAAGAACCTCGCCCCAGCCATCCAGCCCTCCTGTTCCCGTCGCCATGCGTCGGCTCAAGAATATGAGGCGCGCGGCGTCGAACCGTCATTATTGAAATGTGCGAGGCGGTTTACCAGCAAATTCTTTTACAAATGAACTTCGGGCGCTATCCTGATTGCTATCTCACTAAGCGATAGGGCCGGCGCTTGCTAAGCTAGGAAACTTCAACAAGCGCTATGGCGACCGGTCGCCGGGAGAATGGCTCCATCCAGGGGGTGTTGCTCGCGGCTGACTGGGGTCAACAGGAGCCGCGTCTTATCTGCGCCGATAGCCTCGGTGAGGTATCGCGGCGACCTGGTGCTCGTCCGCATAAACGATGGCGCCCGGTTGGCGCGTTGCCGTGGCGATGTTGGCCGGTCGTCGATTATTGAAATCTGGCGGCGCTTCTGCCCTCGCCCTAGCAGCCTGTTGAAAAAAGCCCTCGTGGCTTTTTTCAACCTCGCCAAGTGCGAAGCAAAGCTTCGCACGGCTCGCAAAATAACGACTTACGTCGATTTTTTGCCATCGCATCCCGGCGATGTCGCAGCCCGTTGAGTTCTTCAACAGGCTGCTAGCCTCCACAAGGCAATTCTCCCGGATATTGCGACGGTAATCCGCAGAGACAGTGACCTACTAATAGGGGCGGATCGAAGTCTGGCCGCTTCGCGGGCGTGCCTTGGCAACGTCGGATCCCGGTGCCGCGCTTGCAAGTAAGTGCTCCTCCCCGGCCAGGACATCCAAGACGAAAGCCGGGACCCGCGCCGTCCTTGACTGACGATTAACGCACCTTCGCAAGTACGAGTCGAACATGATCCGGTCCGCTTTTCCTGTAGCTCCGAGAGCCCTTATGCCTGCCGAGGTTTCCGAATGCTCCGCAACCCCCTCGCTACGTGTGGACGTCGCGCATTTCGCACTTTCCCCAGCGCTGCGGAGTGGGGCGACGGGCGGGCGTTCGGCCTTTGAAATCAAGATGGTGCTCGATGCGGATGTGGCCCGTGATCTTGAGCGGTATCTTGCCACCCGACTGCACCTTGATCCCTATGCAGCCCAGGCACCGGATCGGGCCTATCCCGTGACGACGCTGTACACCGATACTTCTCGGTTCGATGTGCTCCATCGTACGATGCCGCGCAAGCGGAGAAAGTTTCGGCTCCGACGCTATGGCCAGGAGTCGTGCGTGTATCTCGAACGTAAGACCAGGCACAAAAGCCGCGTGCGCAAGAAACGCACCGTGGTTGACGCCGAACAAGCCAGTGAACTGGCGGGAGATTCCACAACACCGAATTGGGCAGGGCTCTGGTTTCACCAATCCATCCGTCGCCACGGATTAGGTCCCGTTTGCGCGGTTGCCTATCGGCGTAGCGCTCTCGTCGGCCCCTCCGAGTTTGGGCCGGTGCGCGCAACGTTCGACCGTGACTTGACGGCCTTCCGCGCCGAGCGGTGGTCGATCTCCGATCACGTTACCAACGCCGCTCGTTCGGTTTCCGCACAGACCATCTGTGAATTCAAGTTTTCCGGCGCGCTTCCTTGCTTGTTCAAGGATGTTCTCGAGCGATTCCGGCTCGTGCCCGGGCGTTTTTCGAAATACCGCGCCGCCGCGCACGTCCTGGGCCTCGTGTCAAAGACGGAAGGAGGCGAGCAACATGCCTGATTGGTTAACTCCCACAACCACCGAGGGAATCCCGGACGACGCGACCGGGCTCGCGCTGCGACTGGCCATGTCGTTCGCGTTCGGAACGTGCGTCGCGGCGATCTATCTCGCGTCCCACGGTCGCGAACGATCGCACCCCGCTCCGCTGGCCACGACCTTGGTATTGCTGTCGATGCTCATCGCCATGGTTTCGATCGTCATCGGAAATAGCGTGGCGAGAGCTTTTAGCCTGGTCGGCGCCCTGTCGATCGTTCGCTTCCGGACCGTCGTCGACGACACGCGCGACACGGCCTTTGTCATTTTCGCCGTGATCGTAGGCATGGCGGCGGGCGCGGGCTTGTACCTGGTCGCTCTCGTGGGCGTTCCCATGACCGGCTTGATCGCCATTGCCCTGAGCCACTGGACGGCAACCCAGGCCGAAGCCAAGCCGCGCAGGCACCATTTATCCATTCGATTGGCGCTGGGGCATGACCGCGCGATCGTCGAGCGGGTCATGTCGGAATACTTACAGTCGTTTGTGCTCACCGAGAGCTCGACAGCGCGGCAAGGCGAAGCAATCGACTTCTGCTACGAAACGAAGCTGAGAGCCGAATCGGATATGGCACTGCTGGTAATTGTTCTGAATCAAGTGGAAGGCGTGATGAACGTGGAAATGCGCCGCACGTAAGTTCGTCTTGGCCGCGATTGCGAAAACAGTCGCGCCGCATCGAAAAATGAATACGTCGCTAATCGAGAGGAGACGTCATGCGAACGCACTTGAGGGAACCACGTTTGCTAAGAGTTCTCGCCACGACGCTCCTGGTGTCGCTGGTAGGAGTTGCCGGCGCTCAACCCGGGCCCGGTTTTGGCCCCGGCCCGGGGTTTGGACCGGGCGGCCCCGGTGGTCTGCCTCCGGGCTTCGGCCCGCCTCCGGGTTTCGGCCCGCCTAATCAGCTCGGCACCCTTCTTAACGCGGCCGAAGTGCAGCAAGAGCTACAGCTCACAAGCGCGCAGAAAAAGCAGCTCGAAAAGGTTCTGGCCGACGACAGCAAGGAACTCCAGGCCGGCTTTCAAAGGTTCAACCCGACGGAAATGCGCGACATGGAACCTGCCGAGCGCGAGAAGCACTTCGAGCAAATGCAGGAACGCATGACCAAGGCATCGCAAAATACGCGGGCCAAGATCAACAAACTACTGCAACCGGCACAGGTCGAGCGACTGGAGCAGTTGCTGCGCCAGCGCGAAGGCGCCGCGGCGCTCATGCGTCCCCTGGCTGCCAAAGAATTGGGACTGTCCGAAGAGCAGCAGCAGAAGCTCCAAGACTTGCAAGACGATCGGCCGCCTTTTCTGGTTTCGGAAGATGACCGTAAACAGCAGGAAACCGCGGCGCTGGCCGTGCTCACCTCGGACCAGCAAGCCACGTGGATAAAACTCAAAGGCGCCGAGTTCAAGTTTCCCGAGTCCGTGCTGCGGCCGCAGTTCCCTGGCGGACCAGGCGGTCCGGGCGGACCGATGCAGCAAGAGAAGCAATTGATCAAGCAGTTCGACAAGGATGGCAACGGCAAGCTGAACCGCAAGGAGCGCGAAGCCGCTCGTGAATGGCTGAAGAAGAATCCGGCCGGCCGTGGCCCGGGCATTCGACCTCCTCCAGGTGCGCCGCCGGGAGCTGACGCGGGCGCAGGAAGAAGCACCCGCCCCGAACCGGAAGCGGGTCGGCATATTTCCCCGAGGGACGTAGCCAACGTCACGTTCCCTCTGTATTCCCTCGAGTCTCCCTTGAGAACTTTGTTCCTCGATTTCGCCGACGCGGATTGGGAAGCGGAACTGGCCGACTTCTACAAGTCGGATGTGGAAGTGCCCGCCAAGCTCACGGTCGATGGGCGGACATATTCCGACGTCGGGGTCCATTTTCGTGGACTGTCGTCATACTTCGCGGTCCCGGCCGGTCGCAAGCGATCGCTGAACGTTTCGCTCGACTTCAGCGATTCCAAACAGCGGCTCGATGGCTACAAAACTTTGAATCTGCTGAACTGCCACGAAGACCCCTCGTGCATGCACACCGTGCTGTATTTCTACATCGCACAGCATTACATCCCCGCGCCCAAGGCGAACTTCGTCAACGTGGTGATCAATGGTGAAAACTGGGGCCTGTATGCGAACGTGCAACAGTTCGACAAGGTCTTCGTCGAGGAGAATTTTCCCGGCGCCCAAGGATCGCGCTGGAAAATCCCCGGCTCGCCCGGCGGACGAGGAGGGCTCGAGTACATGGGGGATGACGTGGCGGCGTACAAACGCATCTACCAGATCAAGTCCGCCGACAGGGACGAAGCATGGCAGGCGCTCATTCGCCTGTGCCAGACGCTTTCCGAGGCGCCGCTTGAGAAGCTCGAAGCAGAGCTCGCTCCGCAACTCGACATCGACGAGGCGCTGTGGTTTCTGGCCCTGGAAAATGCTCTCATCAATTCCGACGGTTATTGGATTCGAGCCAGCGACTATTGCCTGTATCGCGATGGGGGCGGACGGTTCCATGTCCTGCCGCACGACGCGAACGAAACGTTCCAGCCCGGCATGGGGCCCGGTTTTGGCCGACGCGGCGCGAATGCCCGTCGTGGCGATCCCTTGGAACTGGATCCGCTCGTTGGATTGAACGACCGCTCCAAGCCGTTGCGTAGCCGGTTGCTCTCCGTTCCGAAATTGCAGCAGAAGTACTTGGAGCACGTCCGCGCCATCGCCGAGGATTTCCTCGATTGGGACGAGTTGGGGCCGATTGTGGATTCGATTGCGACTTCTATCCGTCCGTCCATCGCCGAAAGTACGCGGCAACTCTACTCGATGAAAGAGTTCGAGTACGCGGTCTCGGCCGAGGAGAATCCGCCGCCCGGCGAAGGTCGCCATTCCGCCGTCTCGTTGCGCGGCTTTGCGCAGAAGCGACACGATTATCTGCTGGGTTACCCGGCGATTTCGGCGTTGGGATCTCAAGATGCACGCTAGAGGTGCCTTTGCGCAGATTTGTGCATCAGACCGGCGTACTACAAATGAATGATCCCGCGCGCTAGGGCGATCGTCACGGCGTGCGTGCGGTCGGTGGCGTTGAGTTTCGCCAGGATGTTCTGCATGTGCATCTTCACGGTGCCGCTGGCCGTGCCCAGGCGGGAGGCGATTTCCTTGTTGGCCAGTCCTTGGGCCACCCAGGTCAGTACTTCCACCTCGCGCGGCGTGAGCGCCACCTGTGGGAAGTAGCGGCTCAAGCGTTCCGCGACCTCGGCCGGCAGCAGCCGCTCGCCCGAGTGGACGATGCGGATCGCGTTGAGCACGTCGGTGTGTACCATTTCCTTCAGCAGGTAGCCGCGTATTCCGGCCTCGAGCGCTCGGTAGATGTCCTGGTCGCCGTCGAAACTCGTCAGCGCGATGATCTTGGCCTCGGGAAATTCGGCGCGTATCTGGCGCGTGGCCTCGATACCGTCGACATCGGGCATGCGCAGATCCATGAGCGTCACGTCCGGATGGTGCTTGCGAAACAATTCCACGGCCATGCGGCCGTTCGACGCTTCGCCGACTAGTTGGATGTCGGCCTCGTTGGCCAGAATCGACGCAATTCCCTTGCGCACGAGAGAGTGGTCGTCGACACTGAGCACGCGAATCGGTTCGTTCATGAGATACTATCAATCGCTCGCAAGCAAAAGAATTGCCGGTTAACGGTGCTCCCGAACTCGGTCCGCCGGCGCGGCCGCAACGACATAAACTCCGTGACCCGTTACACGCGTCAGGATCCAGTTATGACGTGATCTCCTTGCCTGGCGAACGCGTCCCTAATTCGGCGGCGCGCGGCATATCGGGCATGGGCAGCGTCACGCGAATGGCGGTGCCGCGACCCGGCTGCGAGTCGATGCGCAAATCGGCGCCGATTTGCGTGGCGCGCTCCTTCATGCCGATGATGCCGTAATGGCCCGCACGCACGCCAGGTGCCTCGACGGTGCCAAAGCCGGCGCCGTCGTCCTCGATCGCCAGCAGAATGTGCCGACCCGACCCATCGAGCGTCACGTCGATGCTGCGAGCGCCCGAGTGCTTGATCGAATTCGTGATCGCCTCTTGCGTGATGCGAAGAAGATTATATTCGACGTCGACCGGCAATCGCCGCGGACAATTGCGCATGTTGAGCCGCAGCCGGATATCGCCAGTTTCGGTCAGTTGCCGTGCCGCTTGAGCGATGGCGGCCGACAAGCCGGACTCGGCGCTGGGATCGTGTCGCAATCCGGCGACCGAACGCCTGGCGTCGCGCACGCAGTTCGCGGCGTCGCGAATGATTTCCTCGAGCGTGCCGCGCTCCTGAGACCGCGGCAGGCGGGCCGCCAGAGCTTGCATCTCCATGGTCACTCCGGAAAAACCCTGCATCAGCGTATCGTGCAGCTCGCGAGCAATGCGGCTGCGCTCGGCAACGACGGCCCGCATCTGATCCTTGATATTGCGGACCCGCAGGCGATAGGCTCCAAAGATGGTCAGCGCCACGGCAGCCGCACAGGAGGGGAGGAACCAAAATGTCTGATAAAAGTGGGGAAGGATCGTGAAGGAGACGGGTTGGCCGGTTTCCCACTTTGCTTCATCGAAGGTGCGCGCGGCGACAAGAAATTGATACTCGCCGGGCGACAAATTCGTGTAAAACGCCTCGCGCCGCGTGCCGGCTTCCACCCAATCGCTGTCGAAACCATCGAGCTTATATCGAAACGCAGTGCGCACGGGCACCACCAGGCTCAGAGCCGTGTACTCGAACGAAACGTTGGAAGAACCGGGCGAGAGCCGACCAACGGTGCGGAGATCACGCGGTTGACCGTTGACCACCATCTCCTCAATGACCACGGGAGTGGGCGGCAAGGCGCGCACCAGGCGGCTGGGATCGACCATGATCAGACCGCGAGTGGTCGATTGCCAGACGCGGCCATCGGCAGATTTCAGGATGCAGGGCTGCACCTCCTCTTGAACTTCGAACGCACGCGTGGCGTCGGAGAGCCGAAAAGGGGTCGTTTTGAGCTGAGCGCTGCGGCGCGGATCGTAGTTCACAAGCTCGAGCCGCGACGTGAAGGAAAGGCCACTGCCAGACGCCATCCAGACGCGGTCGCCGTCGTCGATCAAGACTCCCGAGATCTCGTCGTCGAGCAGCCCTTCGCGCGTCGTGAAGTGTAATGTGCGGTCGTTGTTGACGAGCCACAGCCCATGGCCAAACGTACCCAGAAAGAGGCCTCCCTCAGGTCCTCGGCACATCGAGTCAATATCCAGAGCAGCGACCTCGGCATTGGGGAACGGTCGAATTTGGCGGGCAACGATCTGCAGCAACCCAGCGGCCGTCGCGACCAGGATGGAACCGTCGTGTTGCGCCAACAATGAACGCACGGGAAGCCGCGCGAGCGTTTCGTCGTCGGGAAACACGAATCGCTCACCTTGCAGTTGGACGACGCCTGACGCCGTTCCCGTCCACAGTTCGCCGGCGGGCGTCACGCACAGGCTCGTCACTTCGCGTGACGGCAGTCCCTCCCCCGGCCCGAAATGCTTGACGACGCGTCCGTCCTGCACTCGGTCGATTCCCTGGTCCGTACCTACCCAGATTTGCCCGCTGCTGTCGTGAGCCAGGGCGCGGATCGAGTCGCTTGCCAGGCCGTCGCGCGTGGTGATGGTGTGAAAGTGGCGACCATCGAAATGTGCCAGTCCGGCACCGAGTGTTCCGACCCAAATGCCACCGGTCGCGTCGTTGCACAGGGCCCCGATGTTATTGCTGGGAAGGCCTTCGCGGATGGTATAGGGAACCGTCCGGCGATCATTGAACTGATTCAGGCCATGCTTTGTGCCGACCCACAGACTACCCTCGCGGTCCTCGTAGATCGCGTACACGTTGCTTTGCGAAAGCCCATCGGCAGCGTCGAAGCTGGCAAACTCGTCGCCGTAGCGACGGCTGAACCCGCTGCGGGTACCGATCCACAGCGTGCCGTCGGCGCCTTGGAACAGACAATAGATCGATTCGTCGGGCAGTCCGTCTTTGGTGGTCAGATGCGTTTCGAGACCATCGTGCAAGTGAATCAACCCGCCCGTCGTTCCCAGCCAGATGGTGCCATCCTTGTCGGCGATGAGCGCCCGAACCGTTCCCTGCGCCGGAAGAGAATTCAACTGGTGTGAAGTCCACGTGGTGCCATCGAACGAACAGACCTGGTTGCCCGCGCCGCCGACCCAGATGGCGCCATCCTTGGCTTGCGAGACGGCGCGTACATCTTCGATGGGCATGCCCTGCGTCGCGCCAAAAACGGTCAACTTCTGACCCAGCCGCACGAGCCCCTTATCCGTGCCGGCCCAAACCGAGCCGTCGCGCATGGCCATGACGCAGTGCACGTCATCCGAGGGCATGCCACTTGCGCGCGTATAGCGCTGATCATTTCCTTCACCGCGATAGCGAATCAACCCGGCCCCATCCGTAGCGATCCACACATGGCGGGCAGGATCTTCGCAGAGATCGCGAATGCGCAGCTTTTCAGACGAGAGGTCCGCGCAGTTAGGAATCATCGTAAAGCGAATGCCGTCGAAGCGCACCAGACCTGCCGGTGTACCCAGCCACAGATAACCATCGTGGGTTTGCAGGATCGCATAGATCGTGGGCTGGGGCAGGCCCTGGGGCAATTGCCAGACTCGATGAAAGGCCTGCGACAGCGAGCGTTGCTGGTCGAGCGCTCGAGCCGGCCCGGCTGGAAGGAATATAAGGATTAGAGCAATACAGGCGGCCGGGATGGGATAACGCCGAAGCGGCCATGCCCCCTGGGCGCACATTTCGTCGCTGAACGCGGCGACATTCATAGCGCTACGCTCCTGGCTCGCGCGAAAATGCAACCAATGGCCCGGGAAAACCGGCAAAAGTGGCGCAGGATTTGGACCCCGGAAAACACCACGGCCGTTCCCTACCCTTCACTATAGCCGTGCCTGGCCCGGTGCGAGAAGCGAGCGCGAAATGTGCCCTTACGCACGGTATGCCGAAAAGCATAGTCATAATACTGCTGCCTTGCGATTGCCGCGGGGACAATTTACGTACATGATACTGAGGGTGGGGAATCCGTAGGGATGGGCGGCTGCGGCAGGGGCGGCCATGCGACGCGTTTCCGGGGACCGGCATTGGCCGGGATCCGGCGAACGTTTTGAAGATGCCCGCAGCGCAACAGGGTGGCCAGAATGATCTCGAAGGTCCTCGTCAAAGCGCCGGTGGAACGCTCCAAGACGGCGAGCGAATTTCCGCCGGTTCAGCCGGGGCCGCCGCCGAAGAAAATCGGGCGCGGCTTGCTGAAGCTGGCGGTAGTTTCCGTGGCAGCCGCGGCCGCTTATTTTTTCGTTCCCTGGGGAACGATTTCAGTCACGTCGCTCACTTCACTCTGGAGCGGTGGCAAACCCATTGAGGCGCCACCGCCGCGCCCCATCCCTGTCGTTGCGGTGCCTGCGCACGTGGGCGACATGAATCTGAACCTCAACGGCCTGGGGAACGTGACGGCGTTGTATTCGGTGATCTTGAAGAGCCGCGTCGACGGCGAATTGATCAAAGTAGCGTTCACCGAAGGACAGGTGGTGAATAAAGGGGATCTGCTCGCCGAGATCGATCCCCGTCCCTACGAAGTCATGAAACGGCAGTTACAAGGCCAGTTGCTCAAGGACGAGGCGGCGTTGAAGATCGCACAGCTGAATCTCGATCGGTACACGGCCCTATTGCCCAACAGGACCGTGACGCAACAACAGGTCGACGAGCAGATTGCCCTGGTGAAACAGTGCGAAGGCGCGATCGAAGCCGACCAGGCTTCGATCAAGAACATCGACTTGCAATTGCAGTATTGCAAGATCGTCGCTCCCATCCCTGGCACGATCGGACTGCGGCTTGTCGACCCAGGAAACATGGTGAAGGCCAACGACCCGACCGGCATGGCCGTCATTAATCAGTTGCAGCCGATCACGGTCGTCTTCACGATCCCGCAAGACGACATCGCCCGCATACAGCGGCAGATCAATGCCGGTGTGCAGTTGAAGGTCGACGCCTACGATCGCGACTTCAAGAACAAGCTGGCGACCGGCGACCTGATGGCCTTGGACAACCAGGTGGACGTCACGACCGGCACCGTGCGTTTGAAAGCCAAGTTTTCCAATGAAGACCACATGCTGTTTCCCAATCAGTTCGTGAACGCGCGCCTGTTGGTGGACACGATTCACGACGCCGTGATCGTGCCGGCCCCTGCCGTGCAGCAAGGCCCCAAGGGAACGTTCGTGTACGTCGTAGGTAAGGATTCGCAGGTCGAGGTTCGCGATGTTACGGTGGGGGCCACGGAAGCAGATCAGACGGTGATTAAAAGCGGCCTGGCCGACCATGAGTTGGTCGTCGTCGACGGTGTCGATAAGCTGCGGCAGGGAACCAAGGTTGCCCTGCGCGAGAACAGTCGCTCTGGCGAAGGCGGCTCCGGCCCGGTAGCGCGTGCCGATAAACAAGGGACCTGATGAACCCGTCTCGGCCATTCATCCTGCGGCCCGTCGCGACGGTGCTGTTCATGGCCGCGATTCTGCTCTCGGGCATCGTCGCCTATTATCAGCTCCCTGTTTCGGCCCTGCCGCAGGTCGACTACCCAACGATCCAGGTGGTCACCTTTTACCCTGGCGCGAGCCCGGAGGTGATGGCCTCGAGCGTGACGAGCCCCTTGGAGCGTCAATTCGGTCAGGTTCCAGGTCTGAACCAGATGACATCGAACAGCTCGGAAGGCTGCTCGGTCATCACGCTGCAATTCATTCTCGATTTGAACATCGACGTGGCCGAGCAGCAGGTTCAGGCCGCGATCAATGCCGCGGCGACGTTTCTGCCGCGCGATCTGCCGGTGCCGCCGATCTATAGCAAAACGAATCCGGCCGACGCCCCGATCCTGACCCTGGCACTGACCTCGGCCACCTTGCCGTTGCCGAAAGTGCAGGACTTTGCCGACACCCGGTTGGCGCAAAAGATCTCGCAACTCTCGGGCGTCGGCCTGGTGAGCATCAGCGGTGGACAGAAGCCGGCCGTGCGCGTGCAGGTCAATCCGACCGCGCTTTCCGCGCTAGGGCTGAGCATGGAGGACCTGCGTGCTGCCGTCACGGCGGCCAACGTCAACCAGGCCAAGGGGAGCTTCGATGGCAGCCGGCAAGCCTTCACGATCGGCGCCAACGATCAACTGTTGACCAGCGACCAGTATCGCAAGTTGATCGTCGCTTACCGCAACGGCGCCCCGGTGCTGATGTCGGACGTGGCCGACGTGGTCGACGGCGTGGAAAACCTGCGGCAGGCGGCCTGGATGGACGACCTGCCGGCCGTGATCCTGAACATTCGGCGTCAGCCGGGCGCGAACATCATCGACGTCGTCGAACGCGTCAAACAGTTGCTCGTGCAGTTGAAGGCCTCGCTGCCGGCCGCCGTCACCGTCACCGTACTCACGGACCGTACCACGACGATCCGCGCCAGTGTCGAAGACGTGCAGTTCGAACTCGTGCTGACGATCGGGCTGGTCGTGCTCGTGATCTTCCTCTTCTTGCGCAGTTTCACCGCCACCATCATTCCCAGTATCGCGGTGCCACTGTCGCTAGTCGGCACGTTCGCCGTTATGTACATGCTGGGCTACAGTCTCAATAACCTGACACTGATGGCGCTGACGATCTCGACCGGGTTCGTCGTGGACGACGCCATCGTGATGATCGAAAATATCTCCCGGTATATCGAACAGGGCGAAAACGCCATGTCGGCAGCCCTCAAGGGAGCGGCCGAGATCGGCTTTACGATCGTATCGCTGACGATCTCCTTGATCGCGGTGCTGATTCCCCTGTTGTTCATGGGGGATATCGTCGGGCGCCTGTTCCGCGAATTCGCCGTCACGCTGAGCGTAACAATCCTCGTGTCGGCGCTCGTGTCCTTGACCCTGACGCCGATGATGAGCGCTCGCATTCTGCGCCACCATCCGCAAGCGCACCAGGGTTTCTTTTACCGGACGAGCGAAACCTTCTTCGAGACCGTGATTCGCTGGTATGGGCACACGCTGACGTGGGTACTACGCTTCGAATACACCACGCTGCTGGTGGCCATCGCCACGCTCGTGGCCACCGTGTACTTGTACATCATCGTGCCCAAGGGATTTTTTCCGGTGCAGGATACGGGCGTGATCTTGGGCATTTCCGAGGCATCTAACAGCATCAGCTTTCCGGCCATGGCCGAGTTGCAGCAGAAGCTGGCCAAGGTAATTCTCGAGGATCCAGCCGTGGACAGCCTGTCGTCATTCATCGGCATCGACGGCACGAATACGACGCTCAGCAGCGGCCGGATCCAGATCAACCTCAAACCGCTCGAGGAGAGGCACCCCTCGTCGGCCAGCGACGTCATTCGCCGGTTGCAAAAGAAGCTCGAACCGATCGAAGGCATCACCCTCTACATGCAACCGATCCAGGATCTGACGGTCGAAACCCGCGTCAGCCGCACGCAGTTTCAGTACAGCCTGGAAGATCCGGACGCCAAGGAGCTGAGCGAATGGGTACCGCAACTCGTTGCGCGCCTGCAGGCCTGCCCGCAATTGCGCGACGTTACGAGCGACCTGCAGGACGAAGGACGCCAGGTGCGCGTGGTGATCGATCGCGATAGCGCTTCGCGCCTGGGTATCACGCCGCAAATGATCGACGACGTCCTGTACGACGCCTTCGGCCAACGGCAGATCTCGATGATGTTCACCCAGTTGAATCAGTACCGCGTGGTGCTCGAAGTGAAGCCGGAGTTCCGCGACAACCCCAAGGACATCGGCAATATCTACATCCATGCGCCGCTGGCGGGCAAAGTGCCGCTAAGCACCTTCACGCGCATCGAGGAAGTGACGGCGCCGCTGGTGGTGAATCACCAGGGGCAATTTCCGGTGTCGACGGTGTCGTTCAACTTGGCGCCGGGAGTCTCGCTGGGCGAAGCGGTCGACGCCGTCGATGCTGTGAAGCAAGAGCTCAACATGCCGGCCAGCATCCAAGCCACGTTCCAAGGCACGGCCAAGGCGTTTCAAGCGTCGCTGCGTAACGAACCGCTGTTGATCCTGGCGGCCCTGGTCACGGTATACATCGTGCTGGGCGTCCTCTACGAGAGCTACATCCATCCGATCACGATCCTCTCGACGCTGCCGTCAGCGGGCGTGGGCGCGCTCTTGGCCCTGCTCTGGTACCGGATGGATTTGAACGTGATCGCGTTGATCGGCATCATTCTTTTGATCGGCATCGTCAAGAAAAACGCGATCATGATGATCGACTTTGCGCTAGAAGCCGAGCGCAACGAAGGCAAGGCGCCGCGCGAGGCCATCTACGAAGCCTGCCTGCTGCGGTTCCGACCGATCATGATGACCACGATGGCGGCCCTGCTCGGCGCTTTGCCCTTGGCGCTGGGCGAAGGCGTGGGCTCCGAGCTGCGCCGCCCGCTCGGCGTCACGATCATCGGTGGACTGTTGGTCAGCCAGGTGCTGACGCTGTATACGACGCCGGTCATTTACCTGGCCTTCGATCGGCTGGGGCGATATTTGCGGCGCCAACCGCGTCCGGCCGTGGCTGGCGGACTCCATTCCTCGCCTCATGCGGAGGACTGGACGTGAGCCTGTCGACCCCGTTCATTCACCGTCCTGTCGGCACCACGCTACTGACGATCGCCATCACGCTCGCCGGCACGCTGGGATACTTTCTGCTGCCGGTTTCGCCGCTGCCGCAGGTCGAATTTCCCACGATTCAAGTGAATGCATCCCTGCCGGGTGCCAGCCCCGAGACTATGGGCTCGGCCGTGGCTACACCCTTGGAACGCCAGTTTGGACGCATCGCCGGTGTGACCGAGATGACGTCGATGAGCTACTTAGGCTCGACGTCGATCACGATGCAGTTCGATTTGAACCGCAATATCGACGCCGCGGCGCGCGACGTACAGGCAGCGATCAATGCGGCCCGCAGCCAACTGCCCACCAACCTGCCGAGCAATCCCACCTATCGTAAGGTCAACCCGGCCGATGCGCCGATCTTGATCCTGGCGTTAACGTCCGACACGTATCCGAAATCGCGGGTCTATGACTCAGCGTCGACGATTCTGCAGCAGAAACTGTCTCAGGTGCGCGGCGTGGGGCAGGTCATGGTCGGTGGCGGCGCGGCACCGGCGGTCAGAGTGTCCGTCAACCCGACGACGCTCAACCACTTGGGACTGGTCATGGAAGACGTGCGTGCCGTGCTTGGCACTGCTAACGCTAATCGCCCCAAAGGGCAAATCGCCGACGACGAACACGCCTGGAGCATCAGCACGACCGATCAACTGTTGAAGGCCGAAGAGTATCGGCCGCTGATCGTTGCGTACAGCAAAGGCGCGCCGGTGCGGCTGGCGGATATCGCCCACTTGGAGGACGGGGTCGAGGATATTTTCGCCAAGGGGCTGTGCGACGGCAAACCGGCCGTCACGATCATTATTTTTCGCCAACCCAACGCCAACATCATCCAGACGGTCGATCGCGTGCTGGCCCTGCTTCCCCAGCTGAAAGCGGAGATTCCGGCGGGCATCGACCTGACCGTGGCCATGGATCGCACCACCACGATCCGCGCCAGTGTCGAGGACGTGCAGTTCACGCTGATCGTCTCGGTCGGCCTGGTGATCATGGTCGTGTTTCTCTTCTTGAGAAATCTACGCGCCACGTTCATTCCCAGCGTGGCCGTCCCGGTGTCGCTCGTCGGCACGTTCGGCGTGATGTACTTGATGGGCTACAGTCTGGACAATCTCTCTCTCATGGCGCTGACCGTAGCGACCGGTTTCGTCGTCGACGACGCAATCGTAGTGATCGAGAACATCAACCGGCACCTCGAGCAAGGAATGTCACCGCTCGAAGCGTCGTTATATGGCGCCAAGGAAATCGGCTTCACCGTCGTCTCGATCAGCGTTTCGCTCGTAGCCGTGTTCATCCCCATTTTGCTGATGGGGGGCATCGTCGGCCGATTGTTTCGGGAGTTCGCGGTGACCTTGTCGGTCGCTATTTTCGTCTCGCTCCTCGTATCCCTCACGACGACGCCCATGATGTGCGCCACGTTGCTCAAGCGGCACGACCAAGAGCGACATGGCCGGCTCTACCGGGCAAGCGAATGGGTGTTCGACCGGATCTTGAACTTTTATGAAAAGACGCTCGGCTGGGTGTTCCGACATCAGCGCATCACGATGGTCGTGACCATCCTCACCCTGGTATTCACGGTTTATCTGTATGTCGTAATTCCCAAAGGCTTCTTTCCCCAGCAGGACACGGGCCGTATCACGGGCTCGATTCAGGCGGATCAGAATACCTCTTACCAGGCCATGGGGCATCTCTTGGAGCGATTTGCCCAAGTCGTCAGCGAGGACCCGGCCGTCGAGGGTTTGATTGCGTTTACGGGGGGGCAAGGAGGCACGTCCAACGCCGGGAGAATGTTCCTATCGCTTAAGCCGCTGGAAGAGCGGAAGATGAGCGCCGACCAGGTCATCGGCCGGCTGCGGGGCAAGCTATCCGGCATCCCCGGCGGCACCTTGTTTTTGCAGGCCGTGCAAGATTTGCGCATCGGCGGACGCTCCAGCAGTTCGCAATATCAGTTCACCTTGCAGGGGGACAATGTCTCCGACCTGGTCGAGTGGGGACCGGTGCTATTGCGCGAGATGCGCAAGCTGCCCGAACTGGTCGACGTCAGCACGGATCAGCAAAACCGCGGTCTGCAGAGTCGTTTGGAAGTCGATCGGCTCATGGCCGCGCGGCTGGGTATCACGCAGCAGGTCGTCGACGACACGCTCTACGACGCCTTCGGCCAGCGGCAGGTTTCGACGATGTATTTGCCACTGAATCAATACCACGTCGTGCTGGACGTCGACGAGACCTTCCGCCAGAATCCTGAAGCGCTTAAGCACATCTACGTGGCCGGCGCGAACAAGGCGGAAGTGCCATTGAGCGAAATCGCTAAGTTCTCGACCAGTACCACGGCTCTGGCTGTGACGCATTCCGGCTTCTTTCCTTCGGTCACGATTTCCTTCAATCTCGCGCCCGGAGCGGCGCTGGGGGATGCCGTCGATAGCGTGGAGAAATTGCAGCACGACCTGGGCATGCCGGCTTCGATTCACGGCAGCTTTTCCGGTGCCGCCCAGGCCTTCCAGGCATCGCTGCGCAATGAGCCCATCTTGATCCTCGCCGCCTTGGTCACGGTGTATATCGTGCTAGGCATTCTCTACGAAAGCTTTATTCACCCCATTACGATTCTCTCCACACTCCCCTCGGCGGGCGTCGGGGCGCTCTTGGCTCTGATGCTGTGCAAGACCGAATTGAACGTGATGGGGCTGATCGGCATCATCCTGCTGATCGGCATCGTGAAGAAAAACGCGATTATGATGATCGACTTTGCTCTGGAAGCGGAGCGCAATGAGGGGAAGACGCCGCCCGAAGCCATCTTCGAAGCCTGTATCCTCAGATTCCGTCCCATCGTCATGACGACCATGGCTGCACTTCTGGGCGGGCTGCCGCTGGCGCTAGGGACGGGCAACGGCGCCGAGTTGCGCCGACCGCTGGGGATTGCGATCGTCGGCGGTCTGATCTTCAGCCAGGTGCTCACGCTGTACACGACGCCGGTGGTATACCTGTATCTCGATCAGTTGCGAGCACTCGGCGCGCGGTTGCGCCGACGGAGGCCGGCCGCGGCGCCGGCGCTGGCGCCGCATTTCGAAGTCTGACGGAAATCGCGCGGCGCGACCACGATCTTTGCTACAATCGCGGTCATGTGTGGACGATTTACGCTGCGCAGCCGCCCCCAGGCCGTGGCCGAAGCTTTTGAATTGCTCGAGTTACCTGACCTGTCGCCGCGCTACAATATCGCGCCGACGCAATCGGTCGCGACCGTGCACTTCGACCTCGAGCGCCACCAGCGCGTGTTGCGCTGGCAACGCTGGGGCCTGGTTCCGCCTTGGGCCAAGAGCCTCGCCGTCGGCGCAGGCATGATCAATGCGCGCGCCGAGGGAATCGCCACGAAACCCGCCTTTCGACAAGCGTTCACCGCACGGCGCTGCCTGGTCGTCGCCGACGGATTCTACGAATGGCAAAAGACGCCCGAGGGAAAGCAGCCCTATTTCCTTCATAGAGAGGACGATTCTCCTCTGGCTTTTGCCGGCCTATGGGAACAATGGGGGCCTGATCATCTTGAATCATGCACGATCATCACGACCTCGGCCAATCGCTTGATGAGCGGGCTGCACGAGCGGATGCCCGTGATTCTGAAACCCGAGGATTACACGCGTTGGCTCGACCCTGCCTTGCGTGATCGAAAAGTGCTGGAAAGCCTGTTGCAGCCGGCCGCCGAGGATCTACTGCGGATCGATGCCGTGACGACCTTGGTGAACAATCCGCGCAACGAGCAGCCGGAATGCGTCGTCCCGCTCGCCTGAGCGGAAAGCCCCGACGCAAGCTGGTCTCGCGGCGGCGCGAATTCACCGACGCGAGACCAGCGTGTCGTGCAGAGCGCACTCTTCTACTTGCAAGCCGAGCAAGCGGGAGCGGCCGCAGTGTGGCAACGACCACCACGGCAACGACGGCAGCGAGCGTCGGCAGAAACCGACATGGCCAAAACCAACAACAGAGCACAAACGGCAGCAATCTTGCGCTTCATATCAGGAAGCTCCTCAACAGTGTCGCGCGTCCTCCAGCCCCGACGCGCTGGGGCAATCCAAACCATACGTAAGGCTGCCACGGTAAAGGTTTGATCTCGCCCGTCAACCACCCATCGGCCGCGCGCGCGGGGGCAAAGAGCGCGATGAAAAACGCGCAAAAATGCCGCCTCACAAAACAGGGCGACGAGGCAAAATGCGCATTTCATCCGCAAGATTCGCGTAAGGGGTTTTCACTTCAGGTCTTGGCGACCCGCGGCGAGCGCATTTGCCGCGGAGTAATCGCAGTAGACCCCGCAAAAACCCCAACGATGGGCCGCACGCGTCCCCACCCCCCCACGGCGCAAGAAAATCCCGGAAATCGCACGACATGGCGATAATTTTAGGAAACGAGCTGGCTTTTAGCGGCCGCTCCACGACGTAAGGCGCTTCGCCGCAAACTGGCGTCGATCGCCTGCTCGTTCACACGGTCGGAGCCGCCAGGGCCGCCGAGGCCATCGCGTCCGCGCCGCGCTGCCAGGCAACACGGGCCACCGGATCCCAATCGTACAACCGTGCCTGTCCGTCGCGGATGCCCACGAAGGAGGAAGGCTTTTCGGTCCAGCAGCCGGAATTCAGGTAATGCACGCCACTGGTGCGACTCTCGCACGCCAGATGTGAATGCCCCAGGATTACGCCTGACAGGGCGCGGTCGAGGGCCGTTTCGATGGCTTTGCGGCGTAGCACGTCGGTTACATGCAGAAAATGCTTCGAGCTGTGTTTCAAGCGCCGGGCCAGGCGATGCGAAGAATCGAGCCATTGGCAGGCGAAATAGATCGCGTCTGCCGTATCGATCACGACTTGCGGCCAGGCGAGCGATGGATCCCAGCGGTGTCCGTGATAGACCAGATAGCGCTCGCCGCCGATATCGAGGATCACTTCGTCGACAGCCGAGATTCCCAACAGGCCGGCAAACCATTCGGGGCGCGGATCATGATTGCCAACGACCCAATCGACGTGTACCCGCTCGCCATATCGGCGCAACAGCTCGACCACTTGCACGTCGCGCTCTTGCAAGCCGCGCAGGCGATGGTCGTTGAACAAATCGCCGTTCAATACCAGCCGTTCGGTGCGAAGGGTGTGCAAAAAGCGTAGAAAATCGTTCCCTCGACTATTCCGCGCGCCCAAGTGCAAATCGCTGACGACAACCGCGTCGAAGTTCAACATGGGGATCGCTTCCTTGAGTAGGGGAACGCCGGACGACATCCTGATCTCCGGCTCTACGGGAATCATCGACGACGCTCGTTTTCACGGCGTGAGGCCCGCGCTAGATTTTTGTGAGAAACCGCTGGACGGATGCTAGCAGGCCGCCAAAATCGACATGGCCAGAACCGTCGCGCTGGAGTTTCGTCGACCAACCGCGAATGCGCGCCGCGCGCTTTTGTCAAGCGCCCAATCGCTCATGAAAAACTCACGCGCCGAACCGTTGAGGCGGTTGCAGCCCGTTGCTATGGTGGCGTGCGATCGCTGTGTGCCGTGCTCGGAGGCCGGCCGCGATCGGTCCATTCGGCGGACGTCGCGTTCGCGAACCGCCCACGCACGCACCCATCCCCTTAGGAGTCTGCACCATGAACGGAGTTACTACGCGCACGGCCTGGGCTTCGCTGGCCGTCGTCATGTTGATGATTGAAACGTCGCAGGCCCAGAACCAGGCGTCTCGGCCACGCATCAGCCCTTACATGAATCTGGTCAACAATCCGCTGGCGGGAGCGACGAATTATCAGAGCCTGGTGCGGCCGCAGATCGAGCAGATGAATTTCAACCGCAGTCAACGCGCCGCGGTCGGCCAGTTGCAGCGCCAGTCCGCCGCCAGCCGTTCGACGTCAACAGCACAGGGGAATTCCCAGCTGCGCGGCACGGGCCACCGCACGGTCTTCGATCAGACTTCGCGGTACTACCCGCAAAAACGCCCGGCCGGTAGCGGCCCGCAACGGTAAGCGACACAAGGGCTGCCGGCGCCGGCCGATTTCTCCGGCCGAGCGCCGGCGGCGCTTCGGTTGATTCCGCGCGTGAGCGCTACCAGTAAGCGGCCATCGCGAGCAAGAACGTCATCCAGGCCGCAAGGCCCACGGCACTGCCGATAAGAAAGGCCATGTGCGGGCGCGGCGGGACGCGCGACAGCTCGCGCCACGTGAGCGGTCGTTCGGGCTCGGTCGGGCCTCGATAGGCCGGCTTGAACGCGCCAGCGGCGGTTGCACGCGCGCCGCGATCGGCGGCCGCCGCCTTGCTCGCTTTCTTGCGCCGTTGTGCCATGGCAATTATAAATCGCGGTTCAAGGCCAGGTGCCGCGCGACGGCGCTTTGCCGTCCCACAACGCTACCCTTCACAAACAAGCCAGACGCCGCAGGGACCTACTCGGGCGGAGTGATTTGAAAACTCTTTTGCAAGCCGGTCTCGAAGTCGAAGACGTCGTCGAAGTCTTCACGGCGATCGTCGTCCGTCTTGCGCATCAGTCCCACGCGGATCAAGTTGAAGACGATTTCGCCAAAGTCGCCGGTCGTGTGGACGCCGTAGCTATTGAGCACGCACTTGGCCATGTAGCCGTACTGATCGAGCGCGTACAGCCGGATCGCCTCGCACAGCTCCTGCCCGGTCAAATGGCGATCGGTCGTTGCGGGATTGTCTTCCTGTTCGCCACTGCTGGGCGCGCCCCCCATGCCGAGTTCGGAGTGCGCATAGTTCAACGCATCGAATACGAAGAGATACGCGGGACGCTGATAGCGTTTGTCTTCTCGCAACAGCAAGGCAAGCGTTTGGGCGGCGTCTGACATGACTGGCTACGGATGTCTCTCGAATGTGGCGAACAAACCGCGGCGGGCAAAAGGCGGTGGGAAATTTACGATCCGTCGGAACGCGCGCCGGCATTTAGGACAGTCAACACGTCATCCGCTTGGATTAGCACGCGCGTGCGATCCTCGGTCTCGACCAATAGCTGACTGGCCAGGATCTCCTGAGCCAGTACGCGCATCCGGCCCTTGGCCGTGACGACGTGCGCGCCGACGGGCGGCAAGTCTTTCTGCAATTGCTCATAGGTATCGAATTCGTACCGCAAGCAGCATTTCAAGCGGCCGCAGCGGCCCGAGATCTTCGTCGGATCAAGCGTGGCCTTTTGCAGCTTGGCCATTTTCATCGACACCGGCGGCATTTCCGACAGGTGCGTGTTACAGCAGACCGGTTTGCCGCAGTCTCCGTAGTCGGCCAACAGCTTGGCCTCGTCGCGGACGCCGATTTGCCGCATCTCGATACGCGTCTGAAATTCGCTCGCCAGTGACTTGACCAGGTTGCGAAAATCGACTCGATTTTCGGCCAGGAAGTAGATCACCACGCGCTCGCCGCCGAACAAGTGCTCGACGTCGACCACCTTCATGGGCAGTTGCATTTCGCCCACCACGCGGCGGCAGGTGTCGAACTCCGTGCGCTCCTGCTCGCGCAAGCGCGACAGCTCGTTCTCGTCGTCGCCCGTCATTTGCCGCAGAATTTGTCCACGCTGCGGGTCCTGCAACTGGCCGGTGGTCTCGTCCGTGGCCGGGCAGAGGATTTCTCCCGCCTCGAGCCCCCGGTCCGTGCGAACGATCACACGATCGCCGCGCAGCATGGTCTCGCCCCGGGTCGAGCTGTAGACTCCCAGGGTGCGCATCACACCGTGACGTACGACGTACTTTTGCATGGTAGCGCCACTATAGTCGCTGTCACAATCTGCGGAAAGAGAAGCCAGACAGCCGCGATCACGGCGAAGGCAACAAGAATTACTGCCACGGCGGCAAGAATCACTGCCCCCGCAGCAAGGATTACTGCCCACGGCAGCAAGGATTACTGCCCACGGCAGCGAGAATCACTGCCCCGGCAGCAAGAGCAGGCCGGCACGCTCGGCCTCGCGCACGCGCTCGGGGTCAGCGCGACGCAATTGCGCCAAAGCCTCGGCAGCTTGCGGCAGCGGGCACACGGAGAGATAGCCGACGATCGCGCGGCTTGTGGTCGCGTCGGCATACTGGTCCTTCCCAAATAGCGCGGTCACTTCGGGCAGAGCCGCCCAATCCTGCCACCGCGCCAGATCGACGATAGCCGCCGCAGCCAGCTCGGGCCGTCTGAGCATTTTTCGCATGGCGCGCGAAATATCGCCGGCCGAAATGACCTCCGCGCCGAATTCGTGCATGAAGCGCAAGGCCGTCATGGCGTGGCGCACGTCGCCGACTGGTGCCTTGGCATTACTGAGCAACGTCATTTCAACATGCGCGAGCCCCGCGCGTCCAGCCAGCAGCAAGTAACCTCCGAGCACGCCGTCGAAGCCGGCGCGGAAATCATCGGCCGAAGCATCAACGCGTTTCTGGAGCACCGCCCGGTTAGCCTGCCGATCGGCCCCGGTTTTTGCCAGCCCCAGGGCCAGACCATAAAACCCCTGGCGCGCTTCGGGAATTCGTGGGTCCGCAATCCAGCGTCGCAGGCTGGCCATGGGCAAGCGATCCGCGACTTGCGCCACCTGGTCGAACGAGGCTGCGCCGAATTCGAGATAAGCGTCTTCGGCGACAAGCGCGTTCGCGTTCTCCAGAAACCGCGCGAAATAGGGGAGCCGCTCGACGGCCGGCAAACGCCGCGAGGGCGCACGCGCCACGTAGGCGTACGCCACTTCGTCGAGCGGCAAGACTTCCCAGCTCAGCCGCTCGGTCGTCGAGTCACGGGTTGCCAAGAGCAGCGCCAATTGACCTGCGCGACATGCGCCTGAGAGGTCACGCGTAGGAATCGTCAGCGTTTGATCGGTGGCACGTTTCCCGCCGACGGTTTTAGCGCCGATGCCTTTGTCGTTCGTCGTCAGCGGCTGGCGCACGACGAACCGTGTTTCGCTTTCGGTGGTGCCGGCGACTTCGACCAGGGCGGCTTGCGCGCCTTGCTCGATGCGCTCGGCGATGCTCGGCTTTACGGCCGTGCAGAAAGGGCAGGCCGCGGCCGTTGCGGCCAGCAGCAGCACCAGCGCCGGCGAAATCACGCGCGCTGCCATTAGAAGCGGACGGCTTCGCCGTCGAGATGGTAGATGGCCAGGTACTTGCCGTCGGGCCCTTTGAAGTCGCGCAGCTCGAAGGTGCCTTCCACGGCCACCGGCCGCACCGTGAAATCCGTTGTCTTGCCCGGCTTCATGTCGACGACGACGCAGTCATAAAGTGCGGCGCCAGGCCCGAAGCAGCATTGCATATTGTCACGCACGAGCACGAACTGCGTGATGCCCGACTGCTGAAAGCTGGGCAGGATGTAGCCTCGCAACTTTACGTTGCGGCCGTGCAGAGCCTCGATCGCGGGCGTGAGCTTCGAGCGCTCGAACGGCTCGTTCTTTTCCAGCGGGAACTTGATCGTGTCGAAGGTGATATCCTGCATGCCGGCCGGCGCAGCGGTTTTGACAGGGGCCGCCACGGGCTCCTGCACCGAAGCCGTGGTCGAGGCGCCGGAGGCCGCAGCGGTCTGATCGGGGGCTGAATTTACAGCGGGCACAGCATCCGCATCAGGCGTGGCCTCGGCGACGGGCGCTGCGGCGGCCACGTGTGCCGCGGCTGGCGCGCGGCTCTCCTCGCAGCCGGTCGCCACGACACCTGTGATGGCGACGAGCATTGAGATCCAATTTGTCGCGCGGCGATCGCTCACTTCAAATAGTCCGCGTCCAGATGGTAAATGACGCCACTGATGCCGTCGGTGCCCTGGCCCGGCTCCACGTGGAAAGTGCCCGCCAGGCGTTGTATCCGGGTTGAATAGTTAAGCGAGAGCGGCCCCTTGAGCGTCACCAGGACGCGGTCCGTCAACTTCGGCTGCCCGCCAAAACAGCAATCGCCATTGTCACGGCAGAGCACGAACTGCTTGATGCCGGTCGTTTGCTTGCCGGGGTAGACGTATCCTTTGATGAAAATACGATCGCCATCGCGCTCTTGGATCGCGGGGGGAAACAGCTCGCCCGGCTTCTCCGGATCTGGCTGCAATTCGGCGTAATTCAGCCGCTCGTAGCCCGGCGGGACCTCGGTCACGTAGTCATAGGTCAGATAAGCCGCGCCGCCGCAGAGAAAGACAGCGCTGAGCCCGACGCCGGCCAGGGCGACGCGCTGGCCGGTCAGTTCGGTCGGATTCCTGCGGATGCGCACCAAGGCCACCAGTCCGGCGAGGATCCCCAAAATCGGCACGATGGCCGCAAAGGCCCAGGCCAGGAAGCTGGTCACCGACAACAGGCCCAGCACGCAACTGGCCACGGCCAGAATGCTGAGAGCCCGGTATTGCGCGTAATCCTCCATCACTTCGGTGGACATCGGCATTTCCGACGACATGGCCTTGCCCGAAGAGCCCGCCGATTCAACTTGCACGCTCATCACACCCCCCGCACACGTTTGCGCCTCGACCGTTCTCTCTCTCCGCTTGGGAGATCCACTTCGCCGCGAGACTAGCGCCGGAACAATAGCACCGAGCCGACGACGATCACGGTCACGACTCCGGCGATGATGCCCCAGTCGGAACCGCTGGGCAAGTTGGCGGCGCTCGAAGGCCGAGTTGTCTTGGAAGCGTTCGGCGCGTCAAATGCCTTATCGACTACCTTTTCGTAGTTCTTCGTGGGGTCGTACGGCTCGTCATACGGATTCTTGTACGGCGACTCCTTGGCAGCGATGCTTTGCAGCGGTTGCTCCTTATCGGCGCCCTCTGCCGCAAGCTTCGTCTCAGCGGTGGCATCCTTGGCAAGTTCAGCGGCAACCCCGGTCGACGGCAATTCGGCCGGCGCCTCGTTCGCACTCGAGGCGTTGGTTGCAGCCGCAGGCTTGTCCGCGGCCGGCTGTTCGGCTGCCTTTGCTGCGTCGGCGCGTTCCGTACTCGTGGTCGACGCCGGACTTGCTTCCGTACTTGCATCCGCTTGCGCGGCGGGCGCCGCCGTCGCGGCCACGGCCGGACCCGAGGCGCCCGGCAACGCCAGATAATTCGTGGCCCGCTTCACTGCGTCCGGATCGATCTTGGCCAGTTCGTCGATGTATTCCTTGGCCTTCGGTTCGGGGCAGGCGCGGAGGAACTGCACGACCGGCACGCGCACCCACGACGATTCATCATTGGCGTTCTTGAAAAGGTCGACGAGCTTGTCCATCGAGCCCCAATCCTGCCAACGCGCCAGGTCAGGAATCACCAGGTCGGCCAGTTGCGGACGGTCGAGCATGTGTCGTAGCGAGGAGACCAGCTTTTCCTTTGGAATCACGTTGGTTTCCTGCCCCAAGACACGCAGCGCCACGATGGCCGAATACGTGTCGACGTATTCCGATTTGTCGTTCTTCAGGAATTGCTCCTCGATCAAAGGCAGCCCATCCGCGCCGCGCAGATTCAAGTAGCAGCCGATCATGGCGTCGAGCGCGGTGCGCACCTGGCGGTCGTCGGTCTTGATCATGGCTTCGATCATCGGGACGTCATCCTGCGTGCCGCACATGCCGAGCATGGTCAGGTACAACCGGCGCCGGCTAGGTGGCACTTTGTCGTCCTTGATCCACTCGATGAGCTTGTCGCGGTGCATCTTGTCCTTCAACTGCACCACGTCCGAGTACGGCGCCTTGGCGAATTCGTTGAAGGCGTCGCCCGATAGCAGTTGATCCGGGTTCTCGAAGTATTCCTGGAAGAAAGCCAGCCGCTCGGCCGGCGTCTCTGCGAGTTGCGCTACCTTTTCGATGTATTTGAGCCCCTCGGCCGACAATTCGTTGGGCGTGCCCCAGGCAGGCTCCTTGGGATCGACGCCGAAGATCAAAAACGTCGCCCCCGGCTCTTGCGTGCCGAAGAACAGCATGTCGATCGTGGGCTTGTTCTCCAGCAGCTTCTCGCCCTTGAGGACCTTCGTAATCTTGAACTTGCTTTTTTCCGGCGTGCCGCCGACCGCCGGATCGGCCGCGGCGGGACGTGCGACGAGCGTGGCAATCACCGCCGCGTCCGAGGCCTTCAGCTCTTCGCCCAAGGTCATCGACACGGCGCTACAAAAGGGGCAAGCCCAGAGAACCGCCGGCACGACGGCAGTCGCGGACAGAACTAGAACGACAACAGCGAACGACCATGAACGGGTCCAGGAAGTGTTCACGGCAATACTCCTTCGACAAAAATCATGCGGCGCTCGAGTACTCACATTCATGGGCTGGCCGACAGTGCCTTCGCCACGTCGGTGCGATAAGCACTCATGGCAGGCAAGTATCCGGCCAAGGCGGCCAGCACGATCAAGCCCGGGATCAAAATCAACTCATAGGGAACGAACTGGGCAAAACCAAGCCTCACGCCGGTAAACGCCTCGACAACGGGTCCCAGGACGCCGATCAGAACGTGCCCCAGCGCGAAACCAAGGACGCCTCCGCCAACGGCCAGCAGGATCGACTCCAAGAGGATGACCGACAGTACGGTTTGACGGCCGGCCCCCAGGGCCCGCATCACGGCGATATCCCGGCGGCGGTCGTTCATCGAATTATAGATGCTGACCATCACGCCAACCCCTGCCACGACGATAATCAGCACCGTCAAGGACAGGAGGGCAATACTGATGCCGCGGACCAGAGTGTCGAAGAACTCGCTGATGACCTTCACCGGAAACACGGCCTGAGCCGTCTCCCCCTCGTTAATCATAGTCCGCAGAGAAACGGCGTTAAGGTCGTTGTTGGCAAGGACTAAGATCGACGTGACTTCACGCTGATTCTCGGGCAAAGGCTCGTGATGGTGGTGCCCGGCGTGGTCATGGTCGTGCCCCTGTCCGTCGTGTCCCTGCCCGTCGTGTCCCTGCCCGTCGTGACCGTGGCCAGCGTGGTCGTGAGCGTCATGGTCATGCCCCGCATGGTCGTGGGAGTCATGATCATGGTCCCCATGTTCGTGGGCGTCGCCTGGCATTCCGGCATGATCGTGATCATGGTCTGCGTGATCATGATCCGCGTGGTCGTGATCGGCATGCCCGGCCTCGGCATTCTCGTGGGCATGATCGTGGGCGTCCTCTTCATGTGCGGCGTGACCGGCGGCTTCCTGAGCGCGTGCCTCAGCGGCAGCGCCGCCGGCGGTTACCTCATCATGTCCATGATCGTCGTGATCGTGAGGAGCGTCTTTATGTTCGTGCTCGGCGTCGTGATCGTGGCCGGCTTCATCTTGACGATGCTCGTCGGCCGCATGATCGTGTTCGGCATCGTGAGCGTGCCCGTGCTCCGCCGCTTCGTCGTGGTGATGATCGGCGTCATGGGCGTCGTGCTTTTCGCCGTCGGCCGGGCGCTCGTCGCGCGCGGCAGCGTCTAGGGGAGCGTCCTTCGCGTGATTGTCTAAAAGGTAAAAACCTTCGATGTTGATAAACAGCGCGCGATCGTTGGCCGTGCCGGTGGGCTTGAGAATGCCGACAATCTTGAAGGGATCGTGCTTGTGCCCGTCGCCTTCGTCTGAAGTGCCGTGGGTGGGCTGGAATTCGTCGCCGACCTTCAGGCCGGTTTTTTGAGCCACCGTGGCGCCGATGACGGCTTCGAAGAAATGGTCAGGCTCGAAGTTACGGCCGCCTGCCTGGAACTCGTATTTCTTGCCGCTCGCATGATCGAGCTTGTCGAACAAGTCCGCGACCGTACCGACGACGCGAAAGCCTTCGTAATTGTCGCCTAGGCAGTAGGGAATCGCAGTCTGCACATAGGGCGCAAACTTGCCCTTGTGCTCGGGGGTGTTGAGGAATTCCTTATAGAAGGGATACGGAAGATTTTCGATCGGCTCTTGCAAGTGGTAGACGGTATTGAGGACCAGTTGCAACTGGCTTCCCTTCTTGCCTACCACCAGGTGATAACCGCCTGCGCCGCGTTTGAACGAATCCGAAACGACACCCAGCGCCACAAGCACCGCGATCACCAGCGCCACCCCCAGCGCCATGCTGAGTGCCGTCAATGAGGAGGCCAAGGCCCGCTGCTGAATGCTGCGCCAGGCAATTTTCCACAAGCTCATGCGGCCACCACAGCGTGATTGAGTTGATCCAAATGGTCGACGCGCGTGAACTGTTCGCTCACTTCCGGCGTGTGCGTGACCAAAAGTAGAGACACGTTCTCGTCGCGGCAGGCGGTGCGAATCAAATCGATGATCTGTTGCTGATGCCCGGTATCGACATTGGCCGTCGGCTCGTCAGCCAAGAGGACCTTGGGGCGGTTGGCCATGGCCCGGGCGACCGCCACGCGCTGCTGCTCACCGACCGAAAGCATGGCCGGCTTATGGGTCAAACGATGCGACAGCCCGACCTGAGAAAGCAGATGGCGGGCCCGCGATTCATCGACGCGCCCCGTCGTGAAACTCATGCCCAAAAGCACGTTCTCGAGCGCCGAGAAACCGGGCAGGAGATTGAATGTCTGGAACACGTAGCCGATGTGGTCGGCCCGAAAGCGATCGCGGCCATGTTCCGAGAGCGTGCCCAGGTCGCAGCCGGCGACCTGGACCAACCCTGAATCAGGCCGGCTGATGCCCGAGATGACGTGCAGCAGCGTGGTCTTGCCGCAGCCGCTGCGCCCCATCAGGGCAATCTGCTCGCCGGCCGCCACGTGAAACTCAGGGATATCGAGAATCGGCAGACGCGATCCGTCCGGCTCGATGAACGACTTCTTGACGTTCTTCAGCACAAGCATGGCGGCGGTGTGCCCTCGGTTGGCGTAGGAACCTCAATGCGGCCCGAGGCTATTGCGGCCGGGCGCTTGCAACGACCGGATGCACGGGCGGGCGAGGTTTTTGAACATAACATCTTGCCGCGATTGGACAAGCGCAGTTTCGCGTTGCCCATGCGGAAGGGCCTCGCAAGCGGCCGGCGCGCGGCCTCACGCCTTTTGTTACGCGACTCTACGGCCCACGGTTCGGCACGACGTGCTCCCCGGCACACCGAACGGCACAACGGCGACGGCTAAGGAATTAGCCCCACTCCCACGGGCGGCAGGCGGATCGGCGGGGCTGGCTCGCGAGCGGTGGATTCGAAGCCGGCTTGCTGCACGGGCGGAAGAGGTACCACGGTCTCCGCCTCAGCCGTTTGCTCGCGCGCATCGTGCTTTGCTTGTTCGCGCTTGGCGGCGGTCCTTCCCGCGACATGTCCGACCGCCGCGCCGCCGGCCCCCAGTGCCGCTCCGCCCCACCAGGCCGAGGAGAGGAACATACCGCCGATCGACGTGCTGGCGATTCCCATTTGCGGGTAGAGCACGTGATAGGCCTCTTTTTCAACTTCCCAATCGCCTTGTTCGCGCGCGTACCCGATCACGTCGCGCACCGCGAGCGTGTCGCTCCACAGGCCCAAGACAGGCAAGTCTTGAATCACGGCGTAAGTGCCCGGCATCTTTTGCGAATGCACGTCCTTGCTGTACGCGGCTTCGCGCAGGACCATGGCCGACACGTCGGAATTCAAATACAGGCTGTTGGTGTAGGGGTTGTAGCTGTCGCCGCCGAAGATCCGCCCCGGAAAGACCGTATAGCCAATGACGCTTATTGCTCCGGCCGTGTAGCGCCATCCCGCGCCGACCCGCTTGTTGTCGCGCAGCCGCTGCCACTGGCGTTTGGGGTCGTAGTGATTGATGAACACCGCCACGTCGTTCAGGTCATTGCGCGCGAGATACTCGCGCAGCTTGTTCTCTGTGGTGCGGCTGATCTCGTGATCGTTGATCTTCGCGTTCATCGGCAGGATCTTTGCCGGAAAGCCGACGATCTTGCCGATGCCGTCCAGGGTCTTGTTCGGCTTGCCGTATTCGACGGTTACGGTCTCGGGCCCCTGCTCACCATCCTCGTGAAAATGACCGTACTGGTACGGCGCGATCTTGCAGCCGGAAAGCGCGGAGAGCAGCAAGCTCGCGCACAGAGGCGCGACGGCGAGGCGCAGGCGCAAACACAATGCGCTCTTTCGCACTGCTGGCTACCGCAGGGGATGGGCGATACGAGAAAGGAGGCAGGGTAGAAAGTCTGCCGTGGGGCATGTGGTACCAAGAGTTACCCGCCCCCACAATGGCGGTTGGCGTCTACCTCACGATACCGCAAGCTTGAGCCCCCTCTGCTGGCAATGATGGCGTGCCGCGCCGGCCAGAAATGAGAATCTACCGGCCGCGCATGGCGCGCTGGATATCGCGTTGGACCGAGCGTTTCTTCAGCTTCTCGCGCTTGTCGTGCGTTTTGCGGCCGCGACAGACGCCTAAGAGCAGCTTGGCTTTCCCTTTTTTGAAATACAGCTTCAAGGGGACGAGCGTCAGCCCGGTCTCGTAGGCCTTGCTGGCGAACTTGAGGATCTCGCGGCGGTGCATGAGGATCTTACGCGGCCGCCGCGGCTCGTGATTGAAGCGATTCGCCTGCAGGTATTCGGGAATGTCGCAGCCGACGAGCCACACCTCACCCCCTTTGACCCGGGCGTAAGCTTCGTCGAGCGAGACGTGCGCCGTGCGCAGGCTCTTTACCTCGCTTCCGACCAGCACGATGCCGCACTCCAACGTATCGAGCACCTCGTAGTCGTGGCGGGCCGAGCGATTCTGGCTGATCAGCCGCTCGTTGTCGTGCTCGCGATCGGGTTTTTCTTTTTGCTTAGCCATGCCGGAACGATTTCGTGCCTTGGCCCTTCCGCCCGCGGCCGGAAGTCAACCTTTGACGCTCATAATTCTCTTGTTAGAGTAGCCAGAGCCGCCATTATACGCGAGACGGTGCCCGGCCGGACTCGAGCATCGGATTAGATAAACGTCCCGAACCCAACATGCCCAAGCCGAAGCCCGACATCAATGCTGCCAGGACCGGTGCGCGAGCGCCCATCGCGCGCCCGGCGCTAGCGGCGTACCTGTTGGGCACCGTCGATTTCGACGCCTGCCTGGCGCTCGAACAGCGATTGGTGTACGAGGCGGGCGGAAGTCGCGACGGTCAAGTCACGCTCTTGATCTGCGAACACCTGCCCGTGATCACCGTGGGCCGGCAAGGCTCGCGCCCGGATGTTCGGCTCGCCCCGCGCACGCTGGCCAGCGAAGGGCTATCGGTCCGCTGGGTCAACCGCGGCGGCGGAGCTTTGGTACACGCGCCGGGGCAATTGGCAATCTATCCGATTGTGCCTTTGGCCATTCACGGCTGGACGGTGGGCGAATATTTGTCGCGCTTGCAGTCGGGCATTCTGGCGGCCCTCTGCGAGCTGGGTTTTCAGGGACAAACCCATGCCGACCGCTTTGGCATCTGGGGGCGCACGGGTCAGATCGTGTCGCTTGGTTCGGCCGTGAAAAACTGGGTGACCTACTACGGTGCCTACCTGAACGTATCTCCTGCCCGGCGAATACTTACCGCCGTGTACAGCGACGCGCGGCAGCGCACCGTGATGAGCTCTTTGGCAATCGAGCGCCAACAAAATGTTAAAATGACTCGGGTGCGTGAAGGTCTGATCCGGCATTTGACCGAGGCCTTCGATTGCTCGCGTTATCACCTGCACACCGGTCATGTCCTGTTGTCGGCGCCGCCGCTGAAGAATGTCACAACCGCTCGCGCTAGTTAGCCTGCCGATCCTCACGCCCGATGACGCGCCGCTGGCCGCTTCTACGGGGCCGCGCCTGCCGCGCTGGCTGAAGCGCAATGTGCCGAAAGGGAATGCCAACCATTTCACGGCGCGCCTGCTGGAAGAGTTGCGGCTGGAAACGGTCTGCGACAATGCGAAGTGCCCCAACCGCATGGAGTGCTATTCGCAGAAGACCGCCACGTTCATGATCCTGGGCAATGTCTGCACGCGGCCGTGCGGCTTTTGCGCCGTGGCCAAAGGCAAAACACAAACGGTCGAAGCCGACGAGCCCGAGCGGTTGGCCGAAGCCTCGGCCCGGCTGGGCCTGGCCCACGTGGTGATCACCTCCGTCACGCGCGACGATCTGGACGATGGCGGCGCTGAACATTTCTATCAGTGCGTGATGGCCGTGCGCGAGCGCACCGGCGCCGCCGTGGAAGTGCTGACCCCCGATTTCCTGGGAAAGCCCGGCGCCATCGAGCGCGTCGTGGCAGCCCGGCCGGAAGTCTTCAATCACAATACCGAAACCGTGCCTCGGATGTATCGCGAAGTGCGGGGACGGAAAAGTGACTACCGCTGGACGCTCGAATTGCTGCGACGCGTCAAGGAACTCGACCCGACGATCAAGACCAAGAGCGGCCTGATGCTGGGGCTGGGCGAGACGCGCGACGAATTGCTCGACACGCTGGCCGACCTGCGCGATGTCGGCTGCGATTTGTTGACGCTCGGCCAGTACCTGCAGCCTTCGCCCGAGCACCTGCCGGTGGTGCGCTACGTGCCACCGGAAGAATTCGACGAGCTCGGCACGGCCGCGCGACGCATGGGTTTTGCGCAAGTTGCCAGTGGCCCGTTCGTACGCTCGAGTTATCACGCCCGCGAAATGGCCGAGTAACGATTGATGTGACCGCGCGTCTTTGGTGTCGGGGGGGCAAAGGAATGCGACACGACCTGGTGATGCCGGACCTGGGCCTGGGAGATCGCACCGTCACGATCAGCCTGTGGCTGGTCGAGCTGGGCAGCGAAGTCACCGAAGGGGACCGGCTCGTCGAACTCTCGGCCGACAGCGTGACGGTCGACCTGCCCGCCCCAGCCAGCGGCCGCCTGGTGGAATCGCTCGTGGCCGAAGACGAAGAAGTCTCGATTGGCCAGTTGCTGGCCATCATCGAAAGCGAGGATTGACTCGCTTAACCGTGCGCCGCAGGCGCCCTTGTCTTCCCAAGATATTCGGTGCCCTCGGTGCCGAGGCAATCTCTACCGTACCAGCTCCAGCGTGCCCCATACGCTTGGGTCGTCGCGATAGGGGAATTCCTTGCCGCAGCTGAAGGTCTGTTCGCCTAGCTCTTGATCCACCACGGCGTAGGTGAAGCCCAGCTTGGCATGTTCAGCCGGGTCCCAGCCGGTAATGGCCGCGGCCGGAATGTAGGCTTCGAGCAAGTAGCCATCGACGCGCTTTTCGCTGCGCGTTTTCAACACGTCGGCGCGGATCGGCTTCGGATTCTCCCGAGCGCGATTGATGAAATACAGCTCGCCGTACGGATCGGCCAGGTTACGACCGCTGCCGGCGGGCAGGAAGATGAACTGGTGGCAGAAACGGCTGGCGCGGTGGATGTTGTGCGTATCGCGCGTGTCGATCCACACGCGCAGCCCGTCGCTTTCGTCGGGGCGTGATTCGCGGCACCACGGCGGCCGGCGCTTGCCCGAGACTTGCACGTTGAAGGCCAGGCCCGCGTCGCTCCAGGCGACACGCACGTCGGCGAACGAAATCTGCTCGTCGAGATCGGCAAAGCTGGGCAATCGAAATTGCGGTCCCAGCTGCACGCCCGTTGGCGTCCATAGCGGCTCGTGGCGCAGGCAAGGCGCCGCAAAACGAAAGAGCATGCGCGGCGGAATCAGGCGATCGCTCATAGTGTGCATGCAAGCGCGCTTGCCGCGCGCTCGGAAACGCCTCGATTGCTTAGTTGCCGGCCACTTGCGCCAGCACGTACGGGCCTTTGGGGATCACGGCCATCGTAGCCTGCGGGCCGTATTCGGCGAGCGATTCGGCCACGGCCTGTTCCACACTGGGCGCACTCTCGACGAACAGGCTGTCGATCGTCTCGCGCGGCAGCCCGTCACTGATGATCTTCACGCGTGCCTTGCGACACACCTTGGCGAGCTCTTCCAGTTGCCATTGATCGAGGACAAAGTATTTTTTGCCAAGGATCCGCTCGACGAAGATTTCCAGACTGTCGTTCTCGCGGAACAGGCTCGCAAACTCGGGACTGCCGATCCCTTCGCTCATGCTGGCGGCCAGGATGATGGTCCCCCCTTGCTTGACGATCGGCAGCGCGCCGGTCAGTCCCTTCACGGCCTGATAGAACGTGGTGTCGAGCGGATAGCCGGCGGCGCTCGTGACCACGACGTCGACCGGCTCGCGCACGGTATCGACGACGACTTGTCGCACGAACGCCACCCCCTCGAGAAAGGCCGCTTCCATATCGCCGGCCACCAGCGCCAGCGGGCGACGCTCGGCGTCGATGACGGCGTTGATGATGAAATCGCAGCCTGCCAGGCGCCCGATCCAGGTGTTCTCTTCATGTACCGGATTGCCTTCGAGAATGCCGCAATCGGCATTCGGATGTTCCAGGAAATCAGGCCCGTGCCAGACCTTCACGGTTTCGAGCGCCGCCAGCCCGGGGCAGATCAGCTTGCGCCCGCCCGAGAAGCCGGCCATCAAATGCGGCTCGATCAGGCCGGTGGTGATTTTCAAATCGGCGTTCACGTAGCGCGAATCGATCCACACGGGCACGCCGCGCGGACTATCGCCCAGGAACGTGTGCTCGGCGAGCACCGTGCCATGATGATTTTCGACGCGATAGTTAGCCGCCACGTCGGGGCCGACCATCTCGACGATCTCGGCCTCGGTCGAGGGGCGATGCAGGCCGGTGGCGATAAGGATCGTGACCTTGTCGCGCGGGATGCCCGCCGCTTCGAGCGTCGGCAGCACTTGCGACAGGATCAGCCGGTTCGGCACCGGCCGCGTGATATCGCAGATCACGATGCACGCATCGCGGCGGCCGCGGGCAAGTTCCGCGAGCGGGGGCGTGCCGGTCGGTGCTGCCAACTTGCGGGCCAACTCGGCCGCGGGATCCGCGAGCGGCGGGGCATCTTTGTAGCCCAATGAACGAACAACACGATCGGCCGGAAGATCGACCTGCAAACCGGTCTTACCGTACTCGAGCTTGACGCGCATGGTGGGTGACCGTGAAGAGCTAGAGCTGTTTGCTCGTTGGGTGCCATGGGCGGCTTGTCCACCCGTGCCAAGCCCGCGGAACGAATCACTGGTGGGCGAGCCACCAGTGGCACCCGAAGATGCCTCGGGCTCTTGGCACCACGCTTGATGCTACGGATGCACGATCCGTCTAACGCACTACTTCTTGGCCGGAGCGCCCTTGGCCGGGGCAGCGGCCTTGGCGGCCGGCGCGGCAGCCTTGGCACCCGCGGCAGGAGCGGCGGCGCCGGGAGCTGCGGCCGCGGCTTCTCCCTCGGCACCTTCTTCCTTGGCCTTCTTTTTCTTCTTCATCGACAGCTTCACGACCCGCACCTTGGGCAGGCCCAGGGGGCTGCGGCCGTCGGGGAAGCGGTCCATCTCCTGCAGCTTCGCGATCCGCTCGCCGCGCGTCAGCACGCCGCGGGCACGGGCCAAGCCCATCGAAGTCCGCAGGCTTTTATCCATCGTCATGGCAAATATCTCCGAAAGCGTTTTTCAGCGTGTGCGGTTAGGGCGCGCCGCGGGGCGTGTTCGCCGCCAGGCCGGCTCGCGGGCCCAGGCAGACCGGGAAGCAACCCGGGGCCCGGCCTAAGACCCGCCAGTATACGGGTGGACACGGGGAGGGATCAAGGCGGGGGTTCGGAATGTCACGGTGCGCCTTGTGCCATTGTCACAAAAAAAGGCGTTTTGCTCTAATGCCCGTGTGCTCTGGCGTCCGCCGAAACGAGCAGGGAGGGAACCATCGTGCGCTTCAGGCCGCCGTTTGTCGCGATCGTGGCGACTTTTTGTGCGATGACCGCTGTCTGGGCCGAAGACGCACCCACCGGCAATTCGCCCGCACCCTTGTCGCCGTATCGGATCGAACCGCCCGATGTGCTTCACATCGAGGTGCGCCGGACGGCAAAGGACGACTACGTGGTCGAAAAGGGGGAGCCAGACAGCCCGGTAATCCTCGACGGCAAATTTCTCGTGGCGCCGAACGGCACCGTCAACCTAGGGCGTTATGGCGAGGTGAAAGTGGCGGAGCTCACTCCCAGTAGGGCTCAGAACGCGGTGCGCGAACACCTGGTGAACGCCGATAAGCAGTTACAGCGCGATCACGGGCTGGAAGTCTCACTCGACGTCTTCGCCTGCAACAGCAAGTTCTATTACATCGTGCAGGAAGGCGCGAAACCAGGAGACCAGATCATTCGCATACCGATCACGGGCGTAGAAACGGTGGCCGATGCGATGACGCACATCGGCGGTGTGCCAAAAGAGAGTCGCAAGAAGATCTGGGTGGCCCGGCCCGCCTCGGTTCATGGCGCCAAGAAGGCCCGAGTACTGGGCGTGGATTGGCGCGCGATCGTGAACGATGCCGATACATCGACGAACTGGCAGCTCTTTCCCGGCGACCGCTTGTTCATCACGAACTAAGGAAGGCCGTTCTCGTGCGCATCACCTGCCGAATGCTTTGTCGATCATGCGCGCACGATCGGGCCGCGCGTCGGCCAGCGCAGGGCAGCCGACGTAATACATGATCGTGGCCTCGGGGAATAGCGCGAGCGTGCGCCGCGCGTCGGCCTCGTTGTTCCGCAGCGCCATCGCCAGCGGTTCGTCCCCCAGCAGGCGCCGCCACGCCGGAATCTGCGGCGATGACGAGGTGGCCGTATTGATGGATTCCGCCTGAAGGATATCGGCGCCACCCCAAGGGCCCATTCGATCCATGATCATCCGCCTGCGCACGAACTCGTCCTTGATGTCGCGGCGCATCGCGTTTCGAGCACGGATGAAACTCAGTTCCCAACCTAGCCCCACCCCCACGACTGCCATGAGCAGCAGCATGCTGCCCAGGCTGAACTGAAGGTGACGGCGAAATCTAAAACGTTGTCCCATGCCAGCGGTGTATCGCCCCGAGTCATGCGCGGTCAATAGCGATTGAAAGAAAGCGCCCTCGTCGGCAATCCCGCCTCCGGACTTTAGCCGTTTTTGCCTCATTTCCGCGGCTTTTTGCCGCTAGCCCGGGGCTATATTTCTTTGCCCCTTTGTTCATCTCGCCTCCCTCCGTCCGTACGGAAACGTGCAGGCATGAAGCCGCGCTTCGTTTTGCTCATTCTGTTGCTCGCGCTAGTTGCTGGGCTGGGTTGCGGTGCGCGCCAGGCGCCGCCGACCGATTCGGGTCCGCCTGTGGTCAACGTCAGCCATCCCATCCAGCGCAAAGTTGTCGACTATATCGACTACACCGGACGGACCGACGCCATCTACTCGGTCGACATCCGCCCGCGCGTGACGGGGTATCTCACGAAGATGCCCTTCACCGAAGGGAGCGACGTCAAGAAGAACGAGCTGCTGTTCGAGGTCGATCCGCGCCCGTATCAGGCGCAGCTCGACCAGGCGATCGGCCAATTGGAACTGGCGAAAGCGCGCCTGAAAGTCGCCAAGGCCAATAACGAATTGGCCAAGCAAACCGCCAAAACACCAGGCGCGATCAGCGTGCAGGACGTGAACAAGTACCAGGCGTCCGAGGAAGAGGCGCTTGCCGATGTCGATGCCGCCACGGCCAACGTGGAAGTCAATCGGCTGAACCGGGAGTTCTGCGAGGTCACTTCGCCGATCGACGGCCAGGTGAGCCGGTACTACTTCACGCTCGGCAACCTGGTGAATCAGGACCAGACGCTGCTCACGACCGTCGTATCGCTCGACCCGATCTACGCTTATTTCGATATCGACGAGCGGCAGCTCCTGCGGATTCGCTCGGCCATCAACGAGGGGCGGCTGCGTATGCGCGGGCAGGGCGAGATTCCGATCTTGATGGGCGTGCAGGGCGAAACTGGCTATCCGCACGATGGAGTCGTGAACTTCATCAATAACAAAGTCGATCCCTACACCGGCACGATCACGCTCCGCGGCAAGTTCGACAATCCGAAGCCCGAAAACGGGCGGCGCATCCTCTCGCCCGGCATGTTCGTGCGCGTGCGGATTCCGATGGGCGATCCGCACGAGGCGCTCTTGGTCACGGATCGCGCGGTGGGTACCGACCAAGGATTGAAATACCTGTACGTCGTCGACGCGCAGAATAAAGTGCAATACCGCCGCGTGACGCTCGGCCCTTTGCAAGACGACGGGTTGCGCGTGATCTCCGAAGGGCTCGAAAAGGACGATTGGGTGGCGGTCAGCGGGTTGCAACAAATCCGCCCACGCATGGAAGTGAAGCCGGCGCCGATCTCGATGCCGATTCCGACCGAGGAAGCGTCGACGTCGGCCGCGCCCGTCCCCGAGAAGCCCACACCGGCCATAAAGACAGCCGCACCAGCGGATCAGCCGACGGCTCCTGGCGGACAACGCGGGCCCGCCGAAAAGCACGCGCCTGCCGACGCCGCGCCCGCACCCAAAGGCGCGAATCCCTGAGGGCGGGCCGATGATCTCGCGCTTCTTCATCGATCGCCCGATCTTCGCGGCCGTGCTGTCGATCGTGATTACGCTGGCCGGCGCGATCGCCATGCTCTCGCTGCCGCTATCGCAGTATCCCGACATCACGCCGCCGACGGTGCAGGTCTCGGTCACCTATCCCGGCGCCAGCGCCCAAGTCGTGGCCGACACCGTGGCCGCGCCGATCGAGCAGCAGGTCAACGGCGTCGAAGGCATGCTCTACATGTGCAGCCAGTCGGGCAATGACGGTAGCTACAACCTCACCGTCACCTTCGACCTGGGCACCGATCTGAACACCGCGCTCGTGATGGTGCAGAACCGCGTGTCGCTGGCCATGCCACAATTGCCCACCTCGGTGCAGCAGCAAGGGCTGACGATCAAGAAGAAATCGCCGAACATCCTGCTGGCCGTCAGTTTTTATTCGCCCGACGGCCGGTATGACAATATCTATCTGAGCAACTTCGCCACGATCTATGTCAAGGACGAGCTATTCCGCCTCGAGGGCGTGGCCGACATCAACTACCTGGGCGAGCGCGATTACAGCATCCGCGCCTGGCTCGATCCCGAACTGTTGGCCTCGCGCAGCATCACGGCGGCCGAAGTGGCCAACGCCATTCGCGGGCAGAACCAGGCCGCCTCGCCCGGCTCGCTCGGGCAGCAGCCGTCGTCTTCGCCCAGCGGCTTTCAGATGCCGATGGATGCGCTGGGCCGGTTGACCAAGCCCGAGCAGTTCGGCGACATCATCATCAAGACGGTCGACGGCGGCCCGAACGGCGTGACGCCGCAGACCGTGCGGCTGAAGGACGTGTCGCGCGTCGAGTTGGGCGCGCAGCAATACGATCAGAGCAGCATGATCAACGGCCATCCGTCGGTGGGCCTGGCCATCTACCAATTGCCCGGCACCAACGCGCTGGACGTGGCCGAGCGCGTGCAGGCGAAGATGCGCGAGCTGAAGACGCGCTTTCCCGACGGCGTCGAGTACCAGATCGCTTACGACACGACCCCCTTTATCAGCGAGTCGATCGCCGACGTCGTCCACACGCTGTTCGAGGCGGTGGTCCTGGTGGCCGTGGTGGTGCTGTTGTTCTTGCAGAACTGGCGGGCGACGGTTATTCCGCTGGTGGCGGTGCCGGTCGCGATCGTCGGCACGTTCGCCGTGATGCAAGTGCTGGGCTTCAGCCTGAACAACATTTCGCTCTTCGGCCTGGTGCTGGCGATCGGCATCGTGGTCGATGACGCGATCGTGGTGGTGGAAAACGTCGAGCGGTGGCTGGAAAAAGGCTTGCCGGCGCGCGAAGCAGCCCGCCGCGCGATGGACGAGGTTACCAGCCCCGTGATCGCGGTGGCGGTCGTTTTATGCGCCGTGTTCGTGCCGTGCGCGTTCATCAGCGGCATCCCGGGGCAGTTCTTTCGCCAGTTCGCGGTGACGATTGCGGTTTCGACCGTCATTTCGGCGTTCAATTCTCTGACGCTCAGCCCGGCCCTGGCGGCGTTGTTATTGCAACCGCACGGCGCGAAGCGCGATATTCTTTCGCGACTGCTCGATTTCTCGCTGGGTTGGCTGTTTCGACTGTTCGAACGCACCTTCACGTTCGGCACCAATATCTACGCAGCGGCCGTGGGCGCACTGTTGCGGCTGGCCGTGATCGTGCTCTTGGTCTACGCCGGACTGCTGGGGGTTACGTACTTCTTCTTTTCGCGGATGCCGACCGGCTTCATCCCGCAGCAGGATCAGGGATGGCTGCTGGTGAACGTGCAACTGCCCGACTCGTCGGCCGTGGGGCGCACGCAGGATGTGATGCGCAAAGTCGACCGGCTGGCCCGAGCCACGCCCGGCGTACACGCTACGGTGGCCGTGTCAGGCCAATCCATCCTGCTCACGGCGAATAGCGCGAACTTCGGTTCGATGTTCGTCGTGCTCGATCCCTTCGACAACCGCCGGGACGCGGAGCGCAGCGCCGACGCGATCATGTACAAGCTGCGCGAGACGTGCAAACGCGAAGTGCCCGAGGCCGTGGTCAGCGTCTTCGGCGCACCGCCGGTGCCAGGCATCGGCACGGCCAGCGGCTTCAAGCTGATGGTCGAGGATCGCGGCTCGCTGGGCCTGCCGTCGCTGCAGAAATACACCGACCAGTTGATCGGCGATCTGGCCGCCACGCCCGGCCTGGTCGGCGTGTTCACGATGTTCCGCTCCAACACGCCGCAGTTGTACATGGATATCGACCGCGCCAAGGTCCGCGCGATGGGCGTCACGATCCGGGACCTCGACGACACGCTGCAGATTTACCTCGGCTCGCTGTACGTCAACAACTTCAACGATTTCGGCCGCTCGTGGCAAGTGAACATCATGGCCGACGGCGAGTTTCGCAATCGCGAGGAAGATATCAACTTTCTCAAGGTGCGCAACACGCGGGGCGAGATGGCGCCGTTGAGCACGCTTGTCGACATGCGCGAAGTCAACGGCCCGATCATGGTCATGCGCTACAACCTCTATCCGGCCGCGCCGGTCAACGGCGTGATCTTTCCCACGCTCAGCTCGGGCCAGGCGATCAAGATGATCGACGCGATGGCTGTGGAGAAGTTGCCGCTGTCGATGAAAACCGAATGGACAGAACTCACTCTGATGCAGATTCGCGCCGGCAATACGGCCATGTACGTCTTTGCGCTGGCCGTGGTGTTCGTGTTCCTGGCCCTGGCCGCGCTGTACGAAAGCTGGTCGCTCCCCTTGGCCGTGATCCTGGTTGTGCCCATGTGCTTGCTGTCGTCGATCCTGGGCGTGGCGATCGCCCACATGGCGATCAACATTTTCGTGCAAATCGGGCTGGTCGTGCTCGTAGGGC
Source organism: Pirellulales bacterium (assembly GCA_035546535.1). Classification (NCBI taxonomy): domain Bacteria; kingdom Pseudomonadati; phylum Planctomycetota; class Planctomycetia; order Pirellulales; species Pirellulales bacterium. The sequence continues at coordinate 99,181 of DASZWQ010000111.1, forward strand.
TGGCGTGCAAGAACGCAATTCTGATCGTCGAATTCGCCAAGCAATTGCGCGACGAGGGGCAGCCGTTGCACCAGGCCACGCGCGAGGCCTGCCGGCTGCGCTTGCGGCCCATCATGATGACCAGCTTCGCCTTTATCCTGGGCGTCGTGCCGCTGGTCATCGCCAAGGGAGCCGGCGCCGAGATGCGCCGCGCGCTGGGCACCGCTGTCTTTAGCGGCATGCTCGGCGTCACGCTGTTTGGCGTCTTCTTCACCCCGGTGTTCTTTCTGGTCATCGAAGGGCTGGGCGAAACGCGGTTCTGTTCCGACTCGCGCGTGCGGCGCTATGGTTCGGTGCTGATCGGCGCCGTGGCGGGTCTCACGGCCGGCCTACTCTTGTACAGGGTCAGCCATATCCGCCTGCTCGAAGCTCTGCTGCTGGGTCTCGTACTGGGCGTGACCACGACGACGCTCGTCACCCGGCTGCGCCAGAGATATTTGCCGCGAACGGTCGCCGGCCGACCCACTGATACCGAAACATCCGACCCACACCGCAGCGAGTAAGTGCCCGTGATCTCGCATTTTTTCATCGACCGGCCGATTTTCGCTTCCGTGTTGTCGATCGTGGCAACCCTGGCCGGCGCGGTTGCGCTCTTGGCATTGCCGGTAGCGCAGTATCCGGACGTCACGCCGCCCACGGTGCTGGTCACCGCGTACTATCCGGGCGCCAATGCCCTGACGGTACGCGACACGGTCGCCGCGCCGATCGAGCAGCAGGTGAGCGGCGTCGAGAACATGATCTACATGTCCTCGCTCTGCACCAACGACGGCGCCTACGTGCTGACCGTGACGTTCAAGCTGGGTATGGATTCGGACATGGCCCAGGTGCTGGTGCAGAACCGCGTGCAACTGGCCGAGCCCGTGATTCCGGACCTGGTGCAGCGCGAAGGGATCAACGTCAAGAAAATGTCGCCCTCCACGATGATGATCGTGAATCTCGTCTCCGACGGCCGCTACGACAATATTTTCTTGAGCAACTACGCCACGATCCAGATTCGCGACGAGCTGGGCCGGTTACCCGGCGTCGCCAACGTCGCGTACCTGGGCGAGCGCGATTACAGCATGCGGGCCTGGCTCGACACCGAAAAACTGGCGTCGATGGCCATCACGGCCGAAGATGTCGTGGCCGCCATCAGCGAGCAGAACTTGCAGGTCGCGGCCGGCCAGATCGGGCAGCCCCCGATTCCGCCGGGGCAGCAGTTTCAACTCACGATCAACACCTTGGGACGTTTGATCGATCCCGAGCAATTCGCCGACATCATCATCAAGGTGGGCCAGAACCAGGCGACGGGACCCACGGGCGGGCCGGGGCAAAGCGGCGGCAGCACGCCTAATAACGAGCAAAGCGCGTCGACCAGCATCGTGCGCTTGCGCGATGTTGCGCGCATCGAACTCGGCTCGCAGCAATACGACCAGTCCTGTACGCTCGACGGCAAGCCGTCGGTGGCGCTGTCGATTTATCAATTGCCCGGCTCCAACGCGCTGCAAACCGCGCAGGGCGTGTACGCCAAAATGGACGAGCTGAAGTCACGCTTTCCCGACGGGCTCGACTACCGCATCGTTTACGACACCACGCCGTTTATCAAGGAATCGATCGGCGAGGTTTTCAAAACCTTGCGAGACGCCATCATCCTGGTGGCGATCGTGGTGCTGGTGTTTTTGCAGAACTGGCGCGCGGCGCTGATTCCACTGATCGCCGTGCCCGTGGCCGTGGTAGGCACGTTCGCGGCCATGGCGGCGCTGGGCTTCTCGCTCAACAACTTGTCGCTCTTCGGCCTGGTGCTGGCCATCGGCATTGTCGTCGACGATGCCATCGTGGTCGTCGAAAACGTCGAGCGCTGGCTGGAAGAAGGCCTCGCTCCGCGCGACGCCGCGCGAAAAGCCATGGACGAAGTGACGAGTCCCGTCATCGCCGTGGCGCTTGTCTTGTGCGCGGTGTTCGTGCCGTGCGCATTCATCAGCGGCATCACCGGGCAGTTCTTCCGGCAGTTCGCCGTGACGATCGCCACGTCGACCGTGATCTCGGCTTTCAATTCGCTGACGCTCAGCCCGGCGCTGGCGGCGTTGATCTTGCGGCGGCGCGGTACGGTACACGATCCGCTGACTCGCGTGCTCGATTTAACGTTGGGCTGGTTCTTCAAGTTGTTCAATGGTGCTTTTGGCGTCGGCACCGCGGCCTACACGCGCGCCGTGGGTGGTTTACTGCGCGTGAGCGTGATCGTGCTCCTCTTGTACGGCGGGCTGTTGTGGCTGACGTACGAGGAATTCAGCCGCGCGCCGACCGGCTTCGTGCCCGAGCAGGATAAGGGCTACTTGCTCGTGAACGTGCAACTGCCCGACTCGGCTACGGTCGCGCGCACCGAGGCCGTGATGGCCCGGCTCGACGAGATTGCCCATGCCACCGAGGGGGTCGAGCACACGGTCGGCATCTCGGGCCAGTCGTTGCTCTTGGGCGCCAACGCGCCGAACCTGGGCTCGATGTACGTCATGCTCAAGGAATTCCACGATCGCCGCGGCATCACGGCGGACGACGTGGCTGCGCAGATTCGCGAGCAATGTGGGAGCGAAATTCGCGACGCCGTGGTCAGCACCTTCGGCGCCCCGCCCATCGACGGCTTGGGCACCACGGCCGGCTTCAAGATGATCGTCGAGGATCGCGGCAACCTGGGCCTTAACGAACTGGCGTCTATCGCCGATCGCATCGTTGCCGCAGGCAATGAAACTCCGCAACTCGACGGGCTCTTTGCCAGCACGCGCGCGAGCACGCCGTGGCTGTATTTGAATATCGACCGTACAAAGTGCCTGGCCGTCGGCCTGTCGATGGCTGAAGTGTTCAACACGTTGCAAGTCTATCTCGGCTCGTATTACGTGAACAACTTCAACCAATTCGGCCGCACCTGGCAAGTCAACGTGATGGCCGATACGCCATTTCGCGACCGGATCGAGGACATCTCGCTCATCAAGCTGCGCAACAAGCGCGGTGAGATGGTGCCGCTGGGCACCGTGCTCGACGTGCGCGATTCGAGCGGCCCGGCGGCCGTCATGCGATACAACATGTACTCGGCCACGGCCATTAACGGCAATGTCGCGCCCGGCACCAGCTCGGGCCAGGCGATCAGCGTCATGCAAGGGATCGCCAGCAAGGAGCTGCCACGGTCGATGGCCTATGACTGGACCGAGCTCACGTACATGCAGTTGCAGGCCGGCAACACGGCCGTCTACGTCTTCGCGCTGGCCGTGGTTTTCGTTTTCCTGGTCCTCGCCGCGCAATACGAAAGCTGGAAACTGCCGCTGGCCGTGATCCTGGTCGTGCCGATGTGCCTGCTGTGCTCGGTGATCGGTGTTACGTCATCGCGGATGGATATCAACATCTTTACGCAGATCGGTCTGGTCGTGCTCGTGGGCCTGGCGAGCAAGAACGCGATTCTGATCGTCGAATTCGCCAAGCAGCAGCAGGAAGAAGGGGTGCCCCTGCGCGAGGCGGCACTAACGGCCTGCCGCCTGCGGTTGCGGCCGATCTTGATGACGTCGTTCGCCTTCATCCTGGGCGTGGTGCCGTTGGTCGTGGCCCAAGGGGCCGGCGCCGAGATGCGACGCACGCTGGGCATGGCCGTGTTCAGTGGGATGTTGGGAGTGACGATCTTCGGCATCTTTCTGACGCCGGTTTTCTATTACGTCATTCAGTGGTTCGGCAAACCACCGGTAGCAGCGGTCAAACCGGCGCACGAAGAATCGAAATCGGCCGAATAGAGCAACCCCCCGTCACGCCGCGTTATTTAGCCGCTCCGCTCGCGGAACGCTGTTCCCCGGCGTTCGACGCAGCAGCATTCGCCGGCGCCTCGCACGCCGCACTTCCCTCCCGGGCGCCGAAAAGCCCCGCCGGGTTCGTCGGCACACAGCGATACCACGGTTCGCAATTCCGCGGGCAGCCCGGTAGCGGCTTGCGGCAATAGTCGTCGCACGTCCCGCAGGGCACGGGCGGCGGGCCTGGCAGCGGCTTGCGGCAGTAATCATCGCAAGTACCGCAAGGGCACGGGGGCGCGCCCGGCAGCGCCTTACGGCAGTAATCGTCGCAACACCAGGTTTTGCACACGCCGCACGGCGGCGAGCAAGGGTCGCGCCGCAGCGGCGGCCCGGCGCGCAGTTCCGACACCAGGCAACAGCCGATCAACAGTGTCATCGCACAGGCGCAGTTCATCGTCGACTTCCTTGCGCAGCCGTTGTATCCGGCGCGGCGCGCACCGACGGCGCCGGCAGTCTTTGCGCCGGCGCAGCGGGACGCAACACGCCGAGCGGTCCGTCCGGCGGGGGCAGCGGCGGAACGGGACCTTTGATCGGTGGCGGATTCAACAGGGGCGAAGGCGCGGGAATCTGCTCGGGCCGGCGATTCGGATCGGGCGGCGGCAAGCCCTGCAGAGCGCCCGACGCCGGATCGAGCCGAATTTCCCATCCTCCGCCCAGCGCGCGAAACGTCTGCACCAGTCCCAGCGCGATCGAGCCGAGCGCCTGGGCATAAATGTTCTGCTGCTGCACCAGGTTTTGTTCGACGAGCGACACGCGGTTGAAATCGGTCAATCCGCCCTGGTACTGCGCAATGGCAACCACGACGGCCTTCTTGGCGGCCGTCACGCTCTCGGCCATGTAGCGGGTCTGTACCTGCGATTTCAAGAACGTGACGATGCCGTTCTCGACCTCTTGGCTGGCCGTGAGCACGGTATTTTGATAGTGCGCAACGAGCTCTTGAAAGAGTGCATCCTGGGCGCGGACGTTATTCAGAATGCGTCCATAGTTCAGCAGGTTCCATTGAAACGCCGGACCCCAAGTGCCGTACAACGCGCCGGAACTGAATAATTGCGGAAACTCCGCCGCCGAATAGCTGAAGGAACCGTTGAGCGAGATCGCGGGATAGAAATCGCTCTCGGCGATGCCGATCTGCTCGGCCTGGGCTGCGGCGTTGCGTTCGGCGCGGCGCACATCAGGTCGGCGTCTCACCAGGTCGGCCGGAATGCCCACCGCCACCTCGGGCCCGACGATGGGAATGGAACGCGGCGCCATGCGCCGTTCCAAATCCTCGGCCGGTATGCCCAAGAGCACGCACAGCCGGTTATTGGTTTGTCGGAGGCTGATTTCCAACTGCGGGATCTGCGCCTCGGTTTGTGACAGGATGCTCTGCGCCTGGTCGACGTCCAGCTCCGTGACCAGGCCCCCTTTGTAGCGCGCCGTGGCGATGGCCAATGTCTCGCGCTGCAGCTCGACGTTAGCGCGCGTTAGCGCGATCTGCTGTTCAAAAATGCGAATCTGCACGTAGGCCTGGGCGATATCGCCGAGCAGGGTGACAAGCACGGCGTCGAAATCCTCGACCGAGGCATCGAGCCGGTCGTTGGCGGCGATGATCGCGCGGCGGAAGCGTCCCCAGAAATCGAGTTCCCAGTTGAGCGTGAAGCCGACGTCCCACTCCGGAAAGAACTGATCCAGCACGAAGCCACGGTTGGCCACGTTCTTGCTGATCGAGTTTGCCGTATGGTCGCCGAAGGCATATTGCTGCTGCGGAAAGAATCCGCCCACGGCAATTCCCAACAGCGCGCGATTTTGCAGCACGCGAAAGCCCGCTTCCCGCAGCGTCAGGTTTTGCCGGTAGGAGTCGGCTACGAGTTGATCGAGCACAGGATCCTGGAACACCGTCCACCAGCGGGCCAGCTCGGGCGATTCCTCTTTGCGCAGACGCATGTCATCGGCGTCGATCCAGTCGTTGGCCACCGGCGCCGGCGGGCGTCGATAATTCGGCCCAACCTTGTAGCCGTTGGCAACATATTCGCGGAAGCTCGTGCAGCCAGAGCTAACGAGCACAAGCACGCACAACGCGGCGCGCAGTGCCGTCCGTAGGAAGCCCGCAAGCCACAGGCGCGCACTGCGGCGGACGCCGACAGCGCGCACGCTCGCGCGCGTTGTCGATCGAGCCACGGACGAGTCCGTCCACGGTCGAGGCGGGCTTGCCTCCATGCGCGTGAATTCCTGCGAGGACTGAACGAACGACTCGGGCGGGAAACAAAAACGGATGTGAGATGCGGCCGGCGCGCGAATGGCGCCAGGCAACACGGCGGGCCAGTAAAGGCAGGGCTCTGTGGAAACATCGGCAAATTCGGTATCCGAGGCACAACCGAACTGGCGCGGCGCGCCGCTTGCCGGTCACGTGCGCTGGAAAGACAGGGATGCTGGCAATGCAGCGCAACAACGCTAGCCCCCAGCGCGCAGCGCGAAAATGCCCTCCGCCTGGAAACGCGAGCCTTCGCGACACAGCGCTTTATCGCTTGCCGCGCTTCTTGGGCTGCGGCTTGGGTGTCAGGCTGGGATCGATGCGCGTGAGCGCCTTTCCGGCCTCGCGGCGCACCCGCGCGTCGCGGTCGTCTTCGGCCTTGCGCAAGTCGTCGATGGCACTTCGGGCCTGTTCGCCAAAATACCCCAGTCCGATGGCCGCGCTCAGCCGGATGTCCGGCTCCTTGTCGTGCAAGCATTGCGCGAGGACCGGGACTATTTTCTGGGCTTCCTTAGTTCGCTGCGGCAACAGGCGCACCGCGATGATGCGGTCGCGCTCTTCGCGGGAATTCAGGTCGGCGATCAATTCATCGGTCGATTTGCTCCGCCCGCATCCGGCCACGGCAAGCAGGCCGATGAACAAAGTGCTCCATAACACAAACCGCGTCCGCGCGCTGGCGGTCGGACCTCTGGTGGTCGGCGTCATTGCGAACCACCTGTGATCTCGCCGCCGGCGATCGTACACATGTACTGATACGTCAGCGGCTCGATGCTGCTGGTGATAAAGCGCACCGAACCGTCGCCGAGCAGGAAGTTCGCCCCCTGGCCGGCATGCATGCTGTAGAACGTATCGGGGTCGAAGATCGGAAAGTCGGCGCTCGGCACGTGCGTGGCGTTGCCGTGCGCGAGCACCAGCGCCTCGGCGAAGTCGGTGTTGTCGTACGCCGGCCCTGGTGGAGGCGAGTTCGGCGTCTGGCCCGCCATCCAGGCCGGACATAGTCCACCGGTGACGGCGCCGGTCCAGGTACTGGGCGAATGATCGCCCGAGCGCTCGCCGACGACGATCGTGACGCTCAATCCGTCGGTGATGCTGGCCGGCGTAAAGCGGCTGTTGCGGAAGAAGAGGCCGTCTCCTTCCAGCCCCAAACCGCCCTGAAGTCCGTCGGCGCCACCGCTGCCATCGGCCGCGCCGCCGGCATTGTAGAAGCACTCGATCCAGCCATTGCAGCCCACGTAGTTGGCGTGCGCCACGGTGGCGATCGGCGCGCTCATATTAATGTCGTAAATCGCGACCGGGTCCTGCCAGGGATCGGTCGGACATTGATACATGGCCAGCGTTTGTTGCGCCACCGTCGCGTTCACAGCTGCTTGCACGCCCTGATGGAATTGAATCTGGTTGTACAGATTCTGCTGTTCTTGAAACGGCAATAGAAAGGCGGCCCAACCCCAGCCGGGACCAACGTCGTTATCCGGCGTCGCTGTGGCGACCTTATTGCCGTCGATATAGCCGGGCGGAAAGAAGCCCTGGCTGTTGACGTAGTTGTGCAGCGCCAGGCCGATCTGCTTCAAGTTATTCGTACATTGGCCGCGTCGCGCCGCTTCGCGCGCGGCTTGCACCGCGGGCAAGAGCAGTGCAACCAGCATTCCGATAATGGCAATCACGACCAACAGCTCGACGAGCGTGAACGCCCGTCGCGAATATCTTCTGTACATCTCCGTGGTTCTCCCAATCGTTGAAATCCGGACGCGGCGTTGGGAATCGTTATGTCATTTCCCAAGCGGCAGCCGCGCGCGAGTCCACAAGGACGATTGGCCCATGCAGTTTGTCGCGCGATACATGGAGGACCGAAAATCCGCGCATGCACCACCGGTGCACAGCAAGAACTAACGGCCGAACAAGACGCAGCTCAAATCGAAGGAGCTACGATGGGAGGAGCCCGTGCCTGCGTGGCGACAACCACGATCGGTTGCACACGCGGGGCCGAGACCGTGCGAAGCGGAACGACGTGTTCCGAGTTTTCCACAAGCTCAAATGGCGTGACCGCCAGGATCGGGCGGCCGAGAAACTGGCAAATCTGGCAATCGTCGTCATCGGCGAGCGGTGCATGACATGGCTTGGCCGCGTCGTGATCCGTATCATCGTGGGCAAACGCGTGAGGATCGGCCGCACGATGATCACTCGCCTGATCTTCGCACGCTTGATCATCACAGTCGTGATGATGGCAATGCCCAATAACGACCGCGTGCGACGCTTCGCCCAGCGCATGCACGTGCACGTGCGATGCATTGCTGAATACAATCGTCAGCAAATACGCCCAGGCGGCGAATAGCTTCGTCGCGCGGTGAGTGCGTGGGCGTCGCAGGAACATGAAGAGGATCCGTGCTGATCGCGGACTGTGCCGCATATGACGTTTGGCGAGCGCTTTCGCTCCGTAGCGATTCGGCTTGCCGCTCAACCCCGTAATCCTAGTTGCAGATTGCGGCCCGGGTCAAGCTCGAAGTCACCGTTCCGACAATGGTTTATGGTGATATTCGTGGCAAAATTCCTTGCCCGAGGCGGTGCCGTACTGCTATCCTGGCGGCTGAAATCGAACGTCGGGTAACGACTGGCCCGGCGACGATTCGCCTGCTCGATTCCCGCCTTCCACCGCCGCTCGCCCCCGCCGTGCGTTCCGGAGCGCGTCATGCTGAACCTGCTCGGTCCGGTCAGCCGTGAGCCGTTTTGCGATCGTCTGTCGCGGCGCAATTTCTTGCGCATCGGCTCGCTGGGCGCGGCCGGTCTGACACTGCCGCAACTGCTGCAAGCCGAAGCGACCGCCGGCGTCACCAATTCGCGCAAATCGCTGATCCTCATCTACCTGGTGGGTGGGCCGCCGCATCTCGACATGTTCGACTTGAAGCCCCGCGCCCCGCGCGAGGTGGCCGGTCCGTTCCGCCCGATCGAGACCAACGTGCCGGGCGTGGAAATCTGCGAGCACATGCCGCAGCTCGCCCGACGGATGGATCGCCTGGCGATCGTCCGCTCGATTGCCGACTGCCAGGCCGATCATGACGCGTTTCAATGCTACACGGGGCGCGAGTCGCGTGCCGCAGGCGCGAGCGGCGCCTGGCCCACCGTCGGCGCTACTGTCGCCCGATTGCAAGGCTCAGCCGCGCAGGGCATACCGCCGTATGTCAGCCTGTGCTACCCCTGCACGCATCCCCCGTACAACGAACCGGGCCCCGGCTTCCTGGGCGTGGCCCACACACCGTTCCGCCCGTTGGGCGACGGTCGCGACGACCTGGTGCTGCGCGGCATCACGCAGGATCGGCTGCACGATCGGCGACAACTACTCTCGAGCGTCGATCGCTTTCGGCGCGAGGTCGACACGCGCGGCATGATGACCGGACTCGATGCCTTCACCGAGCAGGCGATGGGCGTGCTCACTTCTTCGCAATTGGCCGAAGCGCTCGACCTATCGCGCGAAGACTCGCGCACCGTCGAGCGCTACGGCACCGGCGACCCGTCCGTGTTCATCGATGGCAACGGCGCGCCGCGCGTGCCGCAAAGCTTTCTCGCGGCACGCCGCCTGGTCGAAGCCGGCGTGCGCGTCGTCACCGTGAACTACAGTAAGTGGGACTGGCACGGGCATCCTTACGGTTCGTGCTTCGATCGTTGCCAGGAAGATATGGTCGTTTTCGATCGCGCCTTCTCGGCCCTGTTAGACGACCTGCGCGAGCGCGGCCTGGAGAATGATGTCACCGTGGCGGTGTGGGGTGAATTCGGACGCACGCCAACGATCAACGCCAACGTGGGGCGCGACCACTGGCCGCGCGTAGCGTTCGGCCTCCTGGCGGGCGGCGGTTTGCGGATGGGACAAGTCATCGGCGCGACCGACCGCTTGGGCGGCGAGCCCATCGAGCGCCCCGTGAAATTCGCCGAGCTCTTCGCCACGCTTTATCACACACTCGGCCTCGACGCGTCGCAGGTCACGGTCGCGGATCTGGCTGGCCGGCCGCAATATCTTGTGGCAGGTGATGCAGCGCCATTACGCGAATTGGTGTAGCTGATGCCCCCTAGAGGTCGTCGTGGCGAAGCGCATCGCGAGCGGGTATGTTGTCGAGCGTAACCGCTGTCCATTACGCAATCGCGGCAGGCCACGCGCTTTTGGTACGGCACACGAAACCGCCCGCGTTCCTCCAAGGAGCTTTGTGCAACGATGACCACGCCTAATGTTCGCGAAGAGATGTTGAGCTTGCTCGGACGATTGGATTTCGATCGCCGCGCGTTTGTCGTGACCTCGCTGGCCGCCGGCTTTGCGTTGGCGGTGCGACCGGTCTCGGCCGAAACGATCACGACCGACGACAAAGGCCTGGTCGCCGGCGAAGTGAAGATTCCCGTGCCCGACGGCGAGATTCCCGCCTATCGCGCGATGCCGGACGCGGGGGGACCTTTTCCCGTGGTGATCGTGGTGCAAGAAATCTTCGGCGTCCACGAGCACATCAAGGACATCTGCCGCCGCTTCGCCAAGCTCGGCTACCTGGCCGTTGCGCCCGAGCTGTACGCGCGGCAGGGGGACGTGTCGAAAATGGAGAACATCCCAGAGATTATTGCCAAGGTGGTCTCGAAGGTGCCCGACGCGCAAGTTCTTTCCGACATCGATGCGACCGTGGCCTGGGCCAAGAAGTCGGGCAAGGGAAACACCGCCAAGCTCGGCATCACGGGCTTCTGCTGGGGCGGACGGATCGTGTGGTTGTATTCCGCCCACAATCCCGACCTGAAGGCGGGCGTCGCCTGGTACGGCCGGTTGATCACCAGCAGTGACGAGTTGCACCCGAAGAACCCGATCGACCTGGTCGATTCTTTGAAGGCACCGGTTCTCGGTCTGTACGGCGGCGCCGATTCGGGCATCCCCAACGAGAGCGTCGAGAAAATGCGAACGGCGCTCAAGGATGCCAAAAAGTCGTGCGAAATTGTCCTCTATCCCGACACGCCGCACGGCTTTTACGCCGACTACCGCCCCACGTATCGGCAAGACAAAGCCGACGATGGCTGGAAGCGGCTCTTGGAGTGGTTCAAGAAAAACGGCGTCGCGTAGCTCGCGCCGGCCGTGCAAATCTCAGGAATAGGACTTCACCACGGAGGCACGGAGACACAGAGGAAATGCAGAATGCAAAATGATGAATGATGAGCAGGCAAGCCTGGGATTCTCGTTCGTCATTCCGTATTCCTCATTTCTTCTCAGTGTCTCCGTGACTCCGTGGTGATTACGCCTTTCGGCGCTTGCTTGACGCGTAGCCAGCGCGCATGATCGAGAGCGATCGTACGAAATATCAATCGCCTTGATGGGATCACTGCCATGCGCCCTTGTCTCGCCGCGCCCGCGCGCGTTCACTGCTACCTGTTCTCGCTTGCGATCGCGTTGGTTCTCGTCGCCCATGCGACGGCCGCCGAGCCGATTGCCAATCCGGACACGGCCGGGCTGCCGCCGCGATCGGTGCCGGCTGCCCGGCCGGCGCGGCCGATTCCCGAATGGATCGAAACGCACAAGCGGATCGGCCATTTGCCCGGCTCGCTGCCGATGGGCGAAGAGTTCGTCAAGGCCGGCTACAACGTCGTGACGCTGAATGTGTTGGGCCGCTGGGAAATCGTGGGCCCGTCGGCGGACCTTTATCCGGCCGAGCGCGTCAAAGAGGCCGAGCAGTATTTGCGCACGCACGTCGAGCGCTGCCATAAGGCCGGCGCCAAAGCCGTGTTTTACATGGGGCCCGTGCAGGTCCCCTCGGGCAATGACCTCTTTGCCAAAGCGCATCCCGATTGGCTGCGCATCAAGGCCGACGGCCAACCCGACCCGGTGCCGAACTTCGCCAACATTCGCAGTGGCTACGCCGACTGGCTGCTCGCGCAGCTGGAATACGTCACGCGCGAGTTCAAGGTCGACGGCTATTGGTTCGACGGCTATGCGCCGGTACACCTGCACACGTACGACGACGCGACCAAGAAGGCGTTCCGCGAATTCTCGGGCGGGAAGGAGATACCCACCAAGTTCGATCCCGTGCACGATCCGGTGGCGAAGCAATACCTCGCCTGGCACGCTGCGTATTTCGTCGATTTTGCCGATCGCATGCGCACGGCCATTCGCACCGCGAATCCCGAATCGATCATCTACGTGAACCACTCGGCCAATCGCACCTGGTATTACCCTGACATGTACATGGGCGAATACCCGATCGATTACACGAGCGCCGTCGACATCTCTTCGGTGGAATTGTATTGGGACGTACCGGGCGATCCGCTGTACCAGCAATTCGTGTACGCCTTCATGCAAGGCATCACCCACGAGCGCGGCGCGGCGTGCTGGATTCAGCCGTCGGCTCATGGCATCTCGGGCATTTCGTCGCGCGTCGAGATCCAGTTGCGCGGCCTGGAAGGAACGCCGTGGGGTGTGTACCCGGAGTTCGTCGAATCGACCGGCCGCGAGGAATATTACAAGCTGCACCTGGAAAATATGAAGGCTCGCGACGAGTGGTTCGCCCATTCGCGGGCGATTCCTTACCTGGGCATTGTTGCCTCGGAACAAACCCGCACGCTGTACGCGCAAGGCGCGCTGCCGGTCTATTTCTCGCACACGCTAGGCGCCTTTCGCGCGTTCATGGAGAAGCACATTCCCACGCGCGTGCTGACCGAGCACGACCTGGAGGATGCCGACCTGCAGGGCATTCGTGTCCTGGTGCTGCCGAACGTCGCCTGCATGTCGCCGCGCGCGGCCGAAGTGGTGCGCCGCTTCGTGGCCGCCGGCGGTGGCCTGATCGCCACGTTCGAGACATCGTTGTACGACGAGAACTATCAAAAGCGCCCCGACTTCGCGCTTGCCGATCTGTTCCGCGCGAAATATCAGGCGACCGACACGGTTTCGCAGCGGGTCGAGAACATTTATCTCACGCTGTCGGCCGACCATCCGATCGTCAACGACCCGCTCATTAAATCGAAGCAGAACACGGCCTGGCTCAACCCGGGCAATCCACCCGAGCAGGGAACGCTCGCGCTGATCGCTAGCGCCGCCGACGTGAAACCGCTCGACGGCGGCCAGGTGCTGGCCACGTATCGCCCGAACTTGCCGGCCGAGCGCGCGAAGGAGCAGCATCCGGCGATCATCGCCTCGGAATTCGGTCGCGGCCGCGTCGTTTATTTTCCGGCGTCCGTCGACAAGGGAATGTTCTTCTATCCCGACGGCTACATGCGGCAGATGCTGGCCGCCGCGGCGCGATGGGTGGCGCGCGACGAGCGCCCGCCGGTCGACGTCGATGGTCCGCTGATTTTGACGGCCACTTATCGGCGCCAGGCCGACAAGAAGCGCACGATCGTGCATCTCTTGAATCAGGCCAGCAGTTGGGGCATGCACTCGATTTATCAAAAGCTGGCACCCCTGCCGGAAGAACTGAACAAGCAATGGGGATTTCCGAATCAGTCCGAGCTGCGCGGCACCTGGCCGGTGCGCGAAGAGATCATTCCGCTCTCGGGCATCCGCGTTCGCTGCCGCGCGCCGGGCGTGACGCGCGCCACGCTCGAACCCGGCGCGATCGATCTGCCGCTCACGAAAACCGACGATGGTCTCGAAGCGATCGTCAACGACCTGGGCATGCACGCGATGGTGGTGTTTGAATGAGTCGGGCTCCTAGGTGCTGCCTGAGGTGGCTCGTCACGTCTCTGCTGGTCATCGGCGCGGCCGATCGAGCCGCAGTCGCCGCGGACGATGCGCCACCTGCCGGCGACCTCGCGGCTACGACTTCTGCCACCATCAGTTCCATCGACGAACTGTGGTCCGGCTTCGATCCGTACTCTCCGCCGTTCGACATCGAAACGATCAAGACCCAGGACGAGGAGGGCATCCACCTCGAGACGATTTATTTCACCGGGGAAGTCTTCGAAGGTGAAAAGACGCGCGTGTTTGCTTACCTCGGCCGACCTCGACAGGTCGCCGGCAAGACGCCCGGCGTCCTGCACATTCACGGCGGAGGGCAGACCGCCAACCTCGACTGGGCGCGCTATTGGGCGCGCCGCGGCTATGTCACCCTGAGCTTCGATTTCTGCGGCGATACCAACCTGCCGAACCTCGGGCCGGAATACCGCCGCGAGCATTTCACGCGCTGGGGTAAAGTGCCCGCGAACATGATGCAAGTCTCGGGCGGGCGTTCGATGAGCCCCACGCCGCGCCATAACCCTTGGTATCATTGGGCACTCGCCGCGCGGCGCGGATTGTCGCTGCTCGAAGCGCAGCCCGAGGTTGATGCCTCGCGGCTGGGCATCTTTGGCATTTCCGTGGGCGGCACGCTGACGTGGATCGTGGCGGGCGTCGACCCGCGCGTGAAAGCGGCCGTGCCGATCTACGGCAACGGCTGGGAATCGTACAACAGCTATCCGCCCCAGCCCGAGCCGCAACCAAGCGAAGATAATCGCCTGTGGCGGCTACTGATCGCGCCCGAAGCGCACGCGCCGCGCATCAATTGTCCGCTTCTGTTCATGAGCGCGACCGATGACTTTCACGGCAAGATGGACCTGGGCTACCGGTCGCTCGACTTGCTCGGTTCCGACGTACGGCGCCAGTTGTTCACGCCGAACTACGATCATCACATCGAACCGGCCGAGGCACGTTCGCTCCCCTTGTGGATGGACGCGCACCTGCGCGGTGATCCGGACCGTTGGCCAGCCACTCCGGCGATCGAATTTGCCGCCGCGACTGAGAGTGGTATTCCGCAGTTACGGGTCACGCCACCAGATATAGCGCACGTCGAGCGCGTCGATATTTACTATTCGCTGTCGAACGACTGGCCCATGAGCCGCTTCTGGCGAACGATCGCGCCGGTCCGTCGCGAGCGGGATGCGTTCATCGGCTCTGCCCCCTATGTCGACGCCCGCGACGTGCTGTACGCGTTTGCCAACGTAACGTACGACTCGGGCATTCGGCAAAGTTCGCTGTTGATCAAGCGACCGGCGGCCGCGATCGACGGTGCCCGGCCGACGCTTGCTCGCTCGCAGCTCATCGACGACATGGAAACGTCCACCGATTGGAACTGGGTGCCAGCCTATACCGATCCGAATCAAGGCGAGACGCGTTTTTTCGAGCCGTGGCAAGGAGGCGCCGGTGAGCGCGGTTTCACGCTCGATGCCAAAATGTTCCCGCACGAGCGGCCGATGTCGTTTTATTTCGGAACGCGCAAGATCGGCGACCCGCAATTTCGCGGTGTCGGTGACGCAGCGCTATCGATCGACTGTCTGGCGGCAGCGATGCCAGACAAAATCACGGTGCGCGTGAAACACCGCCGACCGGGCGAATACGGCCAGGAATATACTGCGGACGTGCTGCCCGAGGCCGAGGCGCAATCATCGGCGGTCGGCGACGTAGGCGATTCGGTCTGGCGGACGATTCGCACGCAGCGCGAGCAGTTTCACGACGCACAAGGCACGACGCTTCCGGATTGGGAGCACGTCGAGTACTTCATGCTGCAAGGCACCAGCTCGGCCGGCAAACCGCCGGTGTTCAAACGATTGCGATGGTGAACCGATCGGCGCGACAGAAAACAATCCATCCACAGATTTCGCAGATGACGCAGATTAAGAGAAGCGCGGTTGACCGCGTAGTGTCGTGCTCTGCCAACAAATCTGTGTCATCTGCGCAATCTGTGGACGCATTTCTTGCTGCATGAGAGTCGACCGTGCCTGGAAGCGGTGTTACTGCTCTTCACGCTTCGCCTCGGTTTCGCCGTCCCCTTCGACGATGACTTTCGGTGTCAGCAGTAAGTACAGAAATTGTTTCTGCTCGTAGGTGGGAATGCAGCCGATGAGTAACGACTGACCGTCGGCTAAAGTTGACGAGACGTCAATTTGGCAGTGGCGGACGCGTGGGATCTCGAGCGTCGTTGGACCGTCGGGAGTGACCGCGGTAATTTTGCGGACTTCCTCGATCTTGCTCAGATCGATGTGCCCGTCGAGGCCAATTGTTTTGGCATCGGCGCTTTGTAGCGTCCGCATTTTTATTTTAACCCCCTCGTCGACGACGACGACCCGCGGACGTTGGCCGCCATCGGCCAATCGTGCGATTCCCACGGTGTACGCCGCTTGGGTGTAATCATTGAGAAAGATCTGCTGACCGTTGAAGGCGGTCACCTTAGGTGCCTGCAAGGTCTGACCGGTGACGTTGGCGATGATTGAATTGACCAGAGCCTTCGCTTGTTGCTTGTCGAGCGTGGCCACGGCCGTGGCCAGGTAGTCGTCGACCGATGCGGCCGCTCGGACGTTGAGCTTCTCCTCGCGCCATTCCGAGAACGCTTCCTCGTCCTCCGCAGGCGGCACCGGTCCAACGTAACGCCATGCGACGCCGAGCCGTGCGGCGACGTCTTCGTCGCAGGTGAGAAAGCGCGTTTCGATGCACGTCTGGCCGATACCACTTTTTTCCCAGGCCGCCAGCAAGCGGGCGATCTCGTCGTTTACGGTGCGAGGCGCGGTGATGGTCAGTCGATCGCCGTCGAGCTTCATGCGCTCGTCCGCCCACTCCTTGGTTTTGACGTCGTGCTGGCTGGCGCTCATGGGCAACACGTGTGCCAGTAGCCAGTAGACGTTTCTTCTCGCCGTATCGCTTCCGGGGTTGGTATCGATGCGCTCCCAGATTTTCGCCAGGTCGTACGTGCGAGCGATCTCGGGACCGGGATCCGGCTTCGGCGAAGCCCACACGTCCCAATCATAGGCGGCGCCGGGCAGCCAATCGTTTTTTGGTGCGGGCTTCGGTGGCGGCGTTTGCGCATCGGTCAGGCCGGCGATCGCCACGAGCGCGACGACCAGCGCCGCGCCGATCGCCTGCCAGCGCCCGCGCACGACGCCAGCCCTCTGCAGGGCCTGCAACCGGTTTTGTGCCGCGCGCCGACGAACGAAACCCGACAGAAAGCCGACGATCAACGCCGGCAGCATGATTCGCCAACGCGAATGCATCGCCGGCCGTGAGAGAAGCTTTAACAGCAGCTCGGAATAGGCTCGGGCCGGGCACCCCTCGAGATGCGCGAGCGCGAAGGCGTCGCACGCTTGCTCCCGCAGCGCTCGAAAGCGCGCGGCGGCCAGCCAGTAAACCGGGTTCCACCAATGCGCGGCTCGCACAAGCGCCAGCAGCCAGTTGGCCGCGATGTCGTAGCGGCGCACGTGGCCGAGTTCGTGCAGCATCACCATCCGCAGTTCGTCATCGGACAAATCAAGCGCCGCCGGAGGCAGGAGCAATTTCGGGCGCCACAGGCCGGCAACGGCGACATGGTCGATCGTTTCGAGGTGCAAGAGCGGAATCGCGCGGCGGCAGCCGACGAGCCGACGACACTCGTTCCATAGCGCAAGCAATGGCGGATCCGTACACGGCAACGCCTGGCCTAACAGGCGATGAAAACGCCAATTGGCGACGAGCGTTGCTGCCAGCAGGGCGATCAACCCAACGAGCCACGCCGCGGGCAAGAGTATCGCGATAAGATCGAGAACCGGAGTCGGCTCGTGAACGCTACTAGCGGCCTCCACGGTCGTCGGCGCCGTGGCTAGCGTTGCGGCGGCTTCGTCAGCTTCTGCACCGACAAGCGTATCGTCAGCCGGGCTGGCAACAGAGCTTGGCATGGGCGGCTGTGCGTCCGCGTCGGGAATCATCCGCAACAGATTTTGCAGGCTGACCATGCTCGGCGGCGCGAGCGGAACGAGCAATCGCACGAGTACCATGGCCCACAGCAGGCTCATCACGCCGGCAGACAGCCAACGCCGCAGCGCGACATTCAAAACGCCGACGACGATCGCCAAGAGCGAGGCGGTCGCACCGGCAACGATCGAGAACACCAGGCCCGTGCTACCTAGGTCGTCCAACAATATGCCAAGGGAGGAGAGTCCGTCCATGATCAACCTTCCTGCTCATCGAGCATTTGGCGTAACGCGGCAATTTCCTCGTGCGATAGCTTCGCGCTGCGCAGAAAATGGGCCAGCAACAGCGCTGATTCACCCCCGAAAACGCGCTCCAGAAACGAGCGACTCGCCTGCTTGACGCAGTCCGTGCGCCGCGCGCGGGCCCGGTAGACGTAGCGATTCCCGTCCAACTCGTAGGTGAGGACCCGCTTCTTCACCAGCCGATGCAGCATGGTCTTCACCGTTGCCGGAGCCCAGGAGGCGTGATCCGCTAGCTGGGCAATCACTTCCTGCGCCGCGAGTGGCCGGTGATCCCAGATGACGTTCATCACCTGCCACTCGGCGTCGGAAATCGTGACTGTCGGCATCGTGGGGCCTCCGTTCCTCGTTTCGATTACACGTGTAAATAATTACATTTGTAATCGTTGTCAACAGCAGAAAATCGGATGCGAAGGGGATGGCGGCGACTGCGTCGCCAGGAAGAAGCTATCCACAGATTGCGCAGAGGACACCGATGTGAAGAAGGGTGTAATTCGTCCGTCGCGCTACGCGCGAAATCAATCTGCGAAATCTGTGGACGTATTCCACGCCCCCTTGAGGCGGCGCGTCGCCATGCCGCTCACCACCGCCAGTCGCGGATCTCGGGCATGTCTTCGCCGTACGTGCGGATGTAATGCTTGTGATCGATGAGACGGTCGCGGCAGAACTGCTTGACGTATGCGCCTCGATCCTGCAGTTGCGGCAGCCGGTCGATAGTGTCCATCACCAGGTGGAAGCGGTCCATGTCATTGAGCACGGTCATGTCGAACGGCGTGGTGATGGTGCCTTCTTCCTTGTAACCGCGGACGTGCATGTTGTCGTGATTCGCCCGACGATACGTCAGCCGGTGAATCAGCCAGGGATAGCCGTGATAGGCGAAAATCACGGGCTTGTCGCGCGTGAAGAACGAATCGAAGTCCTTGTCCGGCAATCCGTGCGGATGCTCGCTAGCCGGCTGCAGCTTCATCAGGTCGACGACGTTCACGACGCGGATCTTCAATTCCGGCAGGTGCTCGCGCAGCAGCTTGACGGCTGCCAGGATTTCCAGCGTCGGAATGTCACCCGCGGCAGCCATCACCAGGTCAGGCTCGCCCCCGGCGTCGTTACTGGCAAATTCCCAGATGCTGACACCGCCCGTGCAATGCTTCACAGCCTGGTCCATCGTTAGCCACTGCGGCGCCATATGTTTTCCGGCGACGATGATGTTCACGTACTGCCGGCTGCGCAGGCAATGATCTGCCACCGACAAGAGGCAGTTCGCGTCGGGCGGCAGATAGACGCGCACGATTTCGGCCTTCTTGTTCATCGCCACGTCGATGAACCCCGGATCCTGGTGCGTAAAGCCGTTGTGGTCCTGCCGCCACACGTGCGACGACAACAGGTAGTTGAGCGATGCGATCGGCCGTCGCCAGGAAATATGATTCGTGACTTGCAACCACTTAGCGTGCTGGTTGAACATCGAATCGACGATATGAATGAACGCCTCGTACGAGTTGAACAGGCCGTGACGTCCGGTCAGCAGGTAGCCTTCCAGCCATCCCTCGCACTGATGCTCGCTGAGCACTTCCATCACGCGGCCGTCGCGCGCCAAATGATCGTCGCCTTTGATCAATTCCGCGTTCCACTGCCGCTCGGTCGCTTGAAAAACGTCGTTCAACCGATTCGACATCGTTTCGTCGGGGCCGAAAATGCGGAAGTTGCGCATGGAAGCGTTTTGCCTGATGACGTCGCGCAAGTAGGTCCCCAGCACGCGCGTGTCTTCGGCATCGACGGCACCGGGCGAGGTCACTTTCACGGCGTATTGCTCAAAATCCGGCAGCGTCAGATCCTTGAGCAGCAGCCCGCCATTGGCGTGCGGATTGGCTCCCATGCGCCGATCGCCTTGCGGCGCCAATTCCCGTAAGTCTCCCATCAGTCGGCCCGACTCGTCGAACAATTCCTGCGGTTTGTAGCTGCGCAGCCACTCGTCGAGCTGCTTGAGATGCTGCGGATTCTTGTGCGGGTCGGAAAGCGGGACCTGGTGCGCGCGAAACGTGCCTTCGACCTGCAGGCCGTCGACCATTTTGGGCCCGGTCCAGCCCTTGGGCGTGTCGAGCACGATCATTGGCCAGCGGGGGCGCGTGGCGTCGTGCTTCGTGCGGGCGTTGTGCTGGATCTCGGCGATCTGGTCGAAGATCGTATCGAGCGTCGTGGCCATCAGCTCGTGCATCTTCGTGGGGTCATCACCGGCGACGAAGTACGGCTCGTACCCATAGCCGCGCATGAGCTGCTCGAGCTCTTCGTGGCTGATCCGCGCGAGCACCGTCGGATTCGCGATCTTGTAGCCATTGAGATGCAGGATCGGCAGCACGGCGCCGTCGGTGATCGGGTTCAAGAACTTATTGCTGTGCCAGGCCGTGGCCAAGGGGCCGGTTTCGGCCTCGCCATCGCCAATGACGCACGCCACGACGAGGTTGGGATTGTCGAACACGGCGCCGAAGGCGTGGCTCATGCTGTACCCCAGTTCGCCTCCTTCATGGATCGAACCGGGTGTCTCGGGGGCGACGTGGCTGGGAATGCCGCCGGGAAAAGAGAACTGCTTGAACAGTTTTTGCATTCCCTCGGTGTCTTCGGTGATGTGCGAATAGAGCTCGCTGTAGGTTCCCTCCAGGTAGGTGTTCGCCACCAGGGCCGGACCGCCGTGTCCCGGGCCGGCAATGTAGATCATGTCCAGATCGCGATCCTTGATGATGCGATTCAAATGGACATAGACGAAATTCTGTCCCGGCGTCGTTCCCCAATGCCCCAGCAGGCGCGGCTTCACGTGCTCGGACTTGAGCGGTTCGCGCAACAGCGGATTGTCGTACAGGTAAATCTGCCCGACCGACAAGTAATTCGCCGCTCGCCAATAGCGATCGATGCGGTGCAGCAAATCGGGCGATAGCGAACGACCGGCCGCTCGGCCCTCGCCGGCCGAGTCCGATTTCTTCTCAACCTTCGGCGCCCGCTTCTCGATCGACGAGCTTGACATGAGGTAGTTCCTTTGCCGTTGGTGAAACGCGCGAGGAATTAACGGCTTTCAGGCTCGTCGAGCAGCCGCTGGACCTCGCGTGCAATCATCGATTCTTCATCCGTGTGGATGACCCATACCTGGCACCGTGCGTCAGGTGCAGAAATCATTCCCTGGCCGGTCGCATTTTGGACGTTGTCTAGAGCAATGCCCAAGTGGCCCAGTTCCCGACAGATTTCGGCGCGCGTTTCGACCGAATTTTCTCCGATCCCACCGGCAAATACCAGCGTATCGATCCCGCCGAGTGCGGCGGCCAGCGCGCCAATCCATTTTCGCGCCTGGTAAGAAAAGACCGACAAAGCGTCGCGAGCGCGCGGATCCGTCACACGTCGTGCCAGCAAATCGCGCACGTCGGCGATCGTTTCCGAGAGCCCCAGCAGCCCCGATTGCCGGTTCACCAGCTCATCGATCGCGTCGGCCGTCATGTGCTTTTGCCGAAGCAAGTGGACAAACACGCCCGGGTCGAGGTCGCCGGTACGCGTTCCCATCACCAGCCCGGCCGTGGGCGTGAACGCCATCGTTGTATCCACGCAGTGTCCGTCGCGCACGGCGGCCATGCTCGCGCCGCTGCCAAGATGGGCGAGTACGACCCGCCCTCGCGCACGCTCGGGCCCCGCCAGGCGCGCCAGCTCTTCCATCAAAAAACTGTACGACAGACCATGAAAACCATAGCGGCGGATTCCCTCGCGTTCGAAATGCAGCGGAATCGGCAGTAATCGCGCTTCGCGCGGCAGGTCGCGATGAAATGCCGTATCGAAGCAGGCGATCTCGGCGACCTTCGGCAGCCGCCGCTGGCAAGCCTCGACCAGCGCGATCTCGCCGGGCAGATGTTCGGGATCCAAAGGCGCGAGGCGCCGCAACTCGTCGAGCATCGCAGGCGTGATCGATTGCGACGCCGTGAAATCGGCTCCGCCGTGTACGATGCGGTGGCCGATGCCGCGAAGCCGCCCCAGATCGAATTGCTTGCCCAGTCGGTCAAACAAGATCTTTGCGGCGCTCTCCAAATCCGGCGCCTCGACCGGCTGCGCAGCGCTCGCCTCGCCCGTGGCACAGCGCGTGAAGAGCGATGCCTGCTGCCCGACGCGCTCGATCCGCCCGGAAAATTGTCGCGTCGGGGGCTCGCCCGGCGCGAACACTGCGAACTTCAGGCTCGACGACCCGCCGTTGAGCGCCAAAATCCAATCATCCATGGCCGGCCACACGATCCGTCGGTTCGGGCGTAAATAACCGGCGCCATTATAACGAATGGCGAACGCCGCACCGAGAACCGACGCAAATCCATGCCGCTACGCCACGGCCTCGCCGGTTGCTTCAACGGGCGGCGCCGCCTCGCGGGCTTTGAACTCCGTGATCCTGTGCTTCAGACACAGGTTTTCCAGCCGGCTCGTCAGGCGCTCGCCGATCTGGGAAAAGTAGCGGCGAATCCGGCCGCGCTCGATGGGCGTGGCATCGAGCAGCACGCGCATCTCGGCCGGAATGTCACTGCCGACGGCGATCACGCCGAGCCCGTACTGGTGGTCGAAGGCGAACGTCGGATAGTGGGCCTCGATCTCGTCCCACAATTGCCAGACGCCAAAGCCCGGAAGCCGTGCGCGGATGTCGTGCATCAGCACCACGCCGCGAGGACTCATCTTGGGGCGCCAGGTGTCGAAATCCTCTTTCACGGCGTCGTAGGAGTGAAAGCCGTCGATGTGCAATAGGTCGATCGTGCCGTCGCCGAAGCGGTGCACGGCGTCGCAGAACTTACTTTGTATCAGGGACGAGAATCGGCCGTAGAGCGGATCATGATGTTGCTTCAAGTCGTTCAGCACGACCGGGTCCATGAAGCCGGCGTGCTCATCCCCTTCCCACGTATCCACGCCGTACGCACGGGCGTCGATACCCAACTGATCGATCGCCTGGCAAAACGAGCAGTACGACACGCCCAGATGAACGCCCAACTCGACCACCAGGTTTGGCCGGGTCATCTCGACAATCGCCATGCCGAAGGGGACGTGTTCCAGCCAGGCGGAATGGACCAACCGCTGCGGCATCACGAGCGCCGCTTGATAGTCGAGAGGATTGAACATGGTTTATCCTTTTGCACGTGTCAGCAAAACCCGAACCGGATTCCCAATTCGCGAGCGGTGCGGACCATTGCGGCGCGCAATCCCCGATCGCGTAGATATTGCCATGCCCGCGGCACAAGCGCCGTAGTCCTGGCGTGCTCTTGCATCTGCTCCTCGAGCGCCGCCGCCGTCGGCCGATCGACCGCGGCCAGGATCGCCAGCTGTTTTTGCTTGGCGACCTGGTAGTAAGCGTGGAACTTCGCGGTGCGCTCGCGCTCGAGTCGCGCGTCGGCGGGCACGCGATAGCCGGACGTCGTTTTGTCGACGAAGACGAATTCCGCGTCGAGCGAGTACCGCGTCCACAGGTTCCAATCTTCGAGCAGTTCGAGCGATTCGTCGAAACCGCCGTGCCGCTCGTAAAGCCGGCGATCGAACAAGATCGATTGGATCGGGATGTAATTCCGCTGCCAGAGCAACCCGCGGCAAAACGGCTGCCGGTAAATCGTGCGCCGCGAGCGCTCTTCGTACACGAGCGGTTCGGCCGATTCCGTTTGCGTGGCAATTTCCCACGCCGCTGCGTAGGCCGCCGCGCAGTTTGGACTGTCGAGCAGTTGCGCCACGAGCGTTTCGACATGGTCGGCAAAAAAGTAGTCGTCGTCGTCGAGGAAGCCCAGATATGCCCCGCGCGCGACATCCAGGCCCGCGTTCCCCGCGCGGCATCTTCCGGCCCTGGGCGACAACACGTAGCGAATCGCGAAAGTGGTCTTTGCTTCGCATTCGCGCAGAAACTCGGCCGCGAAGCCCGTCTCGCCATCTTCAACGACGACGAGCTCGATGCGCGGATACGTCTGGTTCAGCACGCTCGCCACGGCTTCGCGCAGATATCCCAGCCGGCCTGCGTACGTGCGGACGACAATCGACACAAGTGGCGAGTCGGTCCGCTGCGAACGCTTTTGTTCGAGAGCAAACCGATCGCGGGCAATCTCGTATCCCACGCCACGAAATGGAAATGCAGCCGCCGATGGCCGCCGGTTGCGCACGAAGGCAGGCGCCAGCCGCAGGAACTTCGGAACCAGCTTGAGCAACGCCCAGGCGTACCGCGGATGGAACAACACGATCCACCACCGCGAAAAGTAAACGAGCGGAATGCGCAGGCGCTCACGCCATCCGCCGAAGCGCAAGCGCAAAAGCATGTTCGCCAGCGAGATGCCGAGGAACTCGGTCTCCCGCGGCTCGCCCGGCGTGTGACCATAGTGCCAACACACGGCCCGTGGCGAATAGAGCAATCGATAGCCGCACGCGCGTAGGCGGTACGACAGATCGACGTCCTCGCCGTACATGAACAACTTTTCGTCGTAGCCGGCTACTTGCCGTAGCGCCGTCGTACGCAACAGCACGCACGCGCTCGAACACCAGGTCGTTTCCAGCGTCGCGGGATGATAATACTTCGGATGCTCGTACGGTTTCTGCCGGCACTCCCAACTGGCAACATCGCTCGGGCTGTGTGCTGCCTGATCGACCAGTCGCACCAGCGTTTCGCGCTCGAATTCCAGATCGACGTTCGTGACCAGGAAATAGTCCGCCGCCGCCGATCGCAGGTTCGCGTTGTGCCCGGCCCCGAACCCGCGATTCGCCTGCCGCGTCACAACTACGCCAGCGAACTTGGCGCCGTGCTGCCGCGCGAATTCCTGTAGCACCTCGTGCGAGCCATCGCACGAACTATTGTCGGTCGCCAGCACGCGGATCCGGCTCGCCGGGTAATCCTGCGCGAGCAGGCTGTTGAAGAATTTCGGCAGCCAGCCACTCGAGTTGTATGTGACCAGCGAGACGTCCAACAGCGGCCATGCCTGCACGTCGACCGCCGCAACTTTCTGCTGCCCGGCTGACGCCACACTTGGGTTCGCTGGCGCAACATATGGACTGCCGGGTAGGGCCGGTGTCGCTGCATCAAGGTTTGTTGAAGTCGAGAAAATTCGCATCGTCATCTCACGCAGCCACCCGAGCCACCATGGCGCCAGGCGTAGCATAGAGCCGATTGCTTCTCACTTGCTCGACAAAGCGGGCCCAGTTGCGGTGCCGAGCGATGTATTCCGGACCCAAGCGGCGCAGCTCCTTGACGCGGTCGCGATTCTGGCACAGCTCGTCGAGCACTCGCGCGTACTCGTCGACCGCCTCGGTCCCGCTGACAAGATACCCGTTGTCGCCCGAGAGCAGTTCCGAAATTCCTCCCACGTCCGGCGCCACACACACCAGTCCGGCTCCCATGGCTTCCATCAACACGTTGGGCAAGCCGTCCCAGGCGGTTGTATACAGAAACGCGTCGAATTGCTCTGTCGCCAGAGAACCGAAACCGTCGTACTCACCGTGATACGTCACGTGCGGACAAGCGCGCAACCGCGCCGGATAGCGATTCGCTTCGAGCGCCGGCGCCCCGAAAATATGAAAATCGATCGGCAGCGTTCGACACGCTTCGATGATGCGTAACAGCACGTCGGGACGCTTTTGCCGATCCAACCGGCTGGCCCAAAGCACCTGCAGTCGATCGACTGAGGCCGGCGTCCGCGGCCGCACCGTGACCCGCGTCGGAAAATCGAGCACCTGGAAGCGGGCGCGTTCGAAGTCGTACGTCTCAACTAACTCGTCGACGAAACGACGGTTGTCGCAGAACACGCCCGTCAGGTGCGGAAAGATCGCGGGCAGGTACTCGAACGCGTAACCGCCGTACCCCTCGACCGAATAATCGGGGCACCACATCGATGCGAACAGGCGCGCCATCGACATTAGCGCCGCGCCGTGCCGCGCGTACAATTTCAGCCCCAACGCCGAGTTAATGCAATGCACGTGACTGGGGTTACGCTGCACGAGCAATCGAGAGAGGACCTGCAATCGCGCCTCGTCGGTCAGGTGCGCGGCCAGCTTGCCGAACTCCAGCACCGCGGTCCGCGGCGGCAATTCCGAAAGCCAGGGCGAATCGCACGCCTCGGTGGTCAGACACAGTTGGCGGTCGCATCCCAATTCGGCCAAGGCGCGCATCTGATGCAGCACCACCAGGTCCGACCCGCCGCGTTTCATCCAGGGAAGCAAGAAAACATGTGTGCGATCGGGTTGCCACAGCCCGGTCGCCTGCCGATACACATGTGCCGCGGCCGACAAGGTCGGCCGGTGCCGCGAAATGGCCGCGCCGCGATCGGCCGTGGGCCGCAGCGCCGGCTCGATTTCGTGTTGGGCCCGCCACTCAGCGACAAGCCAATCGGGCAAGGGCGTGCCGATGTTATCGCGGCACGCTAATGTCGTTCGTGCTGCGTTGAAGGCTCGCGCGGCAGAATTGATGCGCCGAACAGCCGCGCGCAACCGTGGTCGGTCATACAATTGGGCTCGCAAAAGCGTTTCCATCTTCGAACCGAGATTCGTCCACCGGTCACTGCGCTTCGATTTCGACTGAGAGGCCGTTGCGATGCGGCTGGAGCTATCAGCCTCATCGTGTAGGTCCCATAGCCGTGTTGGCGGCATTAATCGAGCCGCGTCCGGTGCGCGGCCTTGCTGTGATGCGTCGTCGCGGCCGCGCAGAAAATGAACGGTGCCCGGCACAACCTGATGTGTCGCGCCCGCGGCGATCGCTTCGCAGTTCCAATGCCAATCGGCATGCCCCCAGCCGTCGGCCGCCGGGGCGGGAGCGTAAGGAACTTCGAGCAACAGTTCGCGTGTCGCGAAGGACAGGCCGGTCCAACACGCGTCGGAGAAGAGATTCCAAGTTTCAAAACCTGGGTGGCGCTGATCGAGGTGCTCGATCAGCTTCGGATGCTGCCCGAACAGCAGGCTGAATTGCGGATGGTAGACCGCGCGTTCTTCACCGGCTGAGCGCGCCTGCTCGTGAGCCGCGGCCAGCCAGTTCTCCGAAACCAGGTCCGTCGCGGTCAGAAACGCGATGTAACGGCCGGCAGCCCGCTCGACGCCGTAATTCCGCGCCAGACCCCGATCCTTGAAAGCAACGCGATGAATCCGTGAAAAATGGGCGGCGTGCCGATCAAAATAAGCGACCGTGTCGGCCGTGGGGGCATCGAGCACCGCGATTAGTTCGATGCGCAGTTCCGCGCCGCAAAGCCGCTGGGCGGCCCGAACGGAGCGCAGCGCGCCGCGCACCGAGCGATGCGCAAGTTTCCCCTCGTCGTGCGCCGTGATGACGACCGAGATACTGCCTTCGATTGTCGTCATGCCGACCCCCCACGCACTCAGATCACGCCATCACTTCAGTTGCTGTGCTCACGTGCCGCGTGAGCACGCTTTGGCTAAACTCCACGCCGCAGCAACCGCCTTGCAACGCGGCGCAACCCGGCCGGGCCCGCCATGCGCGTATGTTGCGGGCCGGGCCCCACGAAATTCTCCAGACCTTGCCGCGAGGCGAAGGCTTCGCGATTGACGATCGATTGCTTGCACACCATTGCGGCGCCGCAGTTGTTCAACCAGTACGGCCACTCGAAGAAGATCGGCACCAACTCCGGCGCCCGGCCACAGGCCTCGACGATGGCCCGCCGCACGCCTCCTTGGTTCTTGGTGTCGTACGATTGGGCGTGCAGCGACGTGTCGTGGAAGATCATCAGGCCATCGTCACGCAGAATCGTGCTGAAGTATTGAATCTCGGCGAACACGGCGTCGAAGTCATGACAGGCGTCGACGTAAATGATTTCAAATGGCGCGGCCTGCGCGAGCTGCTTACGAACCGACTCCTCGTAGCTGAACCCCTTGATGCAGGTCACCTGCTTCTCCAGTCCAGCCCGCTTGACGTAACCACTGGCCTTGGCATGACACTCGTTCGTCGGCTCGACGGTGTACACCTTGCCGAAATCGTTCAACCGCAGCGCTTCGCCGAGGACGATCGCGGCCGAGCCGATATGCGTGCCCAGTTCCAGGATCGAGTCGGGCTTGAACGACAACGTCAAGCTGAACAGCAGATTGCGAATGCCCGCGTCCGAGTGGCCAGGCGCGTGCGGGTCGTTCTGCATGGCCTGCAGCGTTTCCAAGTACGCAGGCGAAAACGGCAGCGGTTGATAGACCGAGTGCAGCGCCCAGCGCGACGGTGGGTAAAGCGTCGGATCCTTGGGTAGGGCCATCGTGTTTCTTCCTTGAAAAGTGGGGCGTGCCGTCGGGCGGCGCTTTTCTTTCCGGCGTTTGCGGGGGGCGGGCTAAGCGGCGGGATCGGTGTGTGGCCAGGCCACGGTGTTGTTGTGTGGCCAGGCCACGGTGTTGTTGTGTGGCTAAGCCACCTTGGCCAGGTCAGGCATGTGGGATCGGTCGTCGTAAATGATCGTGGTGCCGGCGTCGTCGAATTCGACTTCGCATTCATCCAACTCGGCCAGTGCCCGGCGCAGACGATCCTGCTCGGACTCGGGCACATAGAACAGCAGGAAGCCGCCCTGGCCCGCTCCGAGCAATTTGCCGCCGAGCGCGCCGTTTTTCATGGCCAGGTCGTAGAAATGGTTGATCCGATCGTTGCAGATCGTGCGCGCCATTTCCTTTTTGTACATCCAGCCGGTGTGCAGCATGTCGCCGAATTCGTCGAGGTGGCCGTTGCCGACCGAGACGCGCAGCTCGTCCGCCAGCCGCACCATGCGTTTGACGTTGGCGACGACGCGGGCATCTTCGGCCAGGTTCTTTTGCTGCTCGGCCAGCACGCTGTTCGCGGCGCGGGTTTCGCCCAGGTAGAACATCCGCAGCCGCGATTGCAGGCGGGCCCGCGTCACGCCGTCGAGGAAGATCGGCTGCACATCCACGCGGCCATCGCTGCGAAAACGAAAGTAGTTCATGCCGCCGAACGTGGCGGCGTATTGATCCTGCTTGCCGATCGGCGAGGCGAGCCGCTCAATTTCGACGTGGCACGCCTGCTCGGCGATGTCGCGGCGGTACATCACCTGGTTCGTGTAGGCGTTGCACAGCTGGATTAATCCAACGGTGAACGCCGACGAGCCCCCGAGCCCCGTGCCGGCCGGCACATCGGCGCTCGAGTTGAAATCGACGCCGCTGATGCTGTACAGGCTGAAGACTTCGCGAATGATGCGGTGGCGAATGGCCGCCACCGAGTCAACCAGCTCACTCTCGGAGTATTTCAAAAAGATCTTCTGACGATGAAACATCGGGTGTAGCGACAGGTACACATACTTGCGAATCGCCACGCTCAGCACGGCGCCACCATGCTGGGCGTAGAATTCCTTGAAGTCGCTTCCTCCCCCGGCAAAGCTGATGCGCAGTGGCGTGCGTGAAATAATCATGCGACTTTCCCCCGCGCGATTTCGGCCGTCTTGCCAAGGATCAACTGCACGGCCGAGGAGAGGTCCGCGGCCACGCCGCCACGCGCCGTGCGCGCCGGCCGCGGATCGATCAGGATCGTCTGGCAGCCGGCCTTTTGGCCCGCCAGCAGATCCGCATCGGTATCGCCGATCATCCACGATCCTGGCAAATCGACGTTCAATTGCCGCGCCGCCTCGAGCAGCATGCCCGGCTTCGGTTTGCGGCAATCGCAATCGATCTTCAGCGTGGCCACCTCGCCGTCGAAGCCGCGCTCGGGATGGTGCGGGCAGTGATAGATCATGTCCAGGTAAGCGCCACACTCAGCGGCCAGCAACGTCTCCATGCGTGCGTGTATTCGCTCGAGTCCTTCGTGGGTCAGCATTCCCTTGGCCAGCATCGGCTGGTTGGTGACCATAACGGCCAGGTGTTCGCTGTCATTGATCTGGCGGATCGCCTCGGCCGCGCCGCGTGCCAGCACGACATCGTCAGGCTTAGCCAGGTGATCGACGAAGTTCAGCACCACGCCGTCGCGATCGAGAAAGATCGCCCGTCGCCGGTGCGCCCGGTTCATGCGCGCGATGCGCCCCGTGCGATAAGCATGGTCGATCTCGGCGAGCCGGTCGGGCGTGCCCATGTCTTTGACGAACTCGGCCGAGTTGTAAGCGGCGACCAACTGCCCGCGTGCGATTAGCGCCGGAAAGACGTCGCGGCCGAAGTCCGACGATTCGCCAAAGGCCAGGTGCTGGAAAATCTCGGGAGAGCACACGTATACGCCCGCGTTGACCACGTTGCGGTGGCACGTGCCCGTGGGGCGGGGCTTTTTGTGCCATGCCACGATGCGCGCCTGATCGTCGATTTCCACGAGATCACTGTCTTGCGGATGGTCGTTCGGATGCACGACCAAGGTCGCAAGCGCGTGCGATTCGCGATCGAAGGCGATGAGCCGTCCCAGGTCCATGTCGAGCATCACGTCGCCGTAAAACACCAGAAAGCGATCCGTGAGCAAGTGCTTGGCTAGTGCCAGGCTGCCGGCCGTGCCCAACGGATAGGGCTCGATCAGGTGTGTGATCCTCATGCCGCGCGTGGCGCCGTCGCGCAAATGATCGAAAGTCATGTTGGCCAGGTGCCCCGAGATCACGATCACCTCGCGGATGCCGTAACGTTTCGCGAGGGCCAATTGATGTTCGAGCACGCTGCGATCGCCGATTTTCGTCATCGGCTTGGGAACGTTTGCCGTGCCGAGACGGGTGCCCTTGCCGCCAGCGATGATGACCAGTTTCATGATGATGTCTCCAGCATGGCGCGCACGGCACATTGCACGGCTTCGTCCGACGTACGCCGCGCGTGCCAACCCAACGCCCCCAACTTGTCGACGCGATAACGGACCTGTGCCACGTCCCCCACCCAGCCCGTGGCGCTCTTCTCATAATGCACTTCGGGGGCAACGCGCATCTCGTCGGTCACGGTGCGTACGATTTGCTTGACGCTGGTGCGCGAATCGACGCCGACGTTAAAGACGTTCAAGGGGTCATCGGCGTTTTGCCAGATGAACAAGAGCGCCTCGACGAGTTCCTTGACGTACAGATAAGGCTTTGCCTGCTCGCCGTTGCCGCGCACCGGCAAATGGTCAGGGTCGCGACGCAGCCGGTTGATAAAGTCGAAAAGCGCGCCGTGCGTGGCCCGCTCGCCGACAATATTGGCAAACCGGGCGATCCAGGCCTGCATGCCATAATTGGCCACGAAACTGGAAATAAAAGCCTCGCTGGCCAGCTTCGCTGCGCCGTAGTGCGATACGGGCAAGAGCGGGCCGTGATTTTCATCGAGCGCACAGGCCGCGTCGCCGTAGATCGCTGACGTCGAGGCGAACACGATCTGCTTCACGCCATGCGTGCGCATCGCCGTGAGCACGGTGTACGTTGTTTCCAGCGTGTTACGGAAATCGACGCCCGGGTCGTCGTGGCTGCGCGCGATATCCGAGTTGGCAGCCAGATGGAATACGCAATCGAAGTTTTCGCTGCCCATCACCGCGCCGAAAGCGGCGGCGTCCAGAATGTCGAGCGGGTGCAAGCGAAAGCGCGGTTGTCCAGCGAGGTGCGCAAGCTGCTCATGGCTCCCCAGCGAGAAATTGTCGACCGCCGCGACGTCATGCCCGAGCGCCAAGAGCGCCTCGATCAGATGGCTGCCAATGAAACCGGCTCCGCCGGTTACCAGAATGTGCATGACGAAAACTTCCTGCGAACGATCCCTCGTTCGACGCTTAGGCGGCCGCGTCGCGGATAATTTTTCCTGGCGGCCCTATCGGGCCATGAGCGGCGAGTTTCGCCCGCCGGTGTGCTTTGCGAATCGTTTGCCGGACGATTTCCTCGATGCGCCGCGCCATCCCCACCTCATCCGGAAACCCTTGGACGTAAGCCATGCCATTGGCGGCGCGGCGGGCACGCTCGACGTCGTCTGCCAGAATCTGCTGCACCTCGCGAGCCATCAGGTCGGGCGAGGGATTCAGCAAAAAGATGTTCTCTTCACCGCCATAATTCACGGCCGCGGCGTCACGCCCGATGTCGGCTACGGCCAGACCGCAGGCCATCATCTCGTACGGCACCAGGCTGGGATTGGTCGTCGAGAAGACAATTCCCAGATCCGCATTGCGATAAAGCTCGGCCAGCGCCTGCAAGCTCGGCAGCATCTGCAAGTTGGCGTGCGGAAACGGAACCGTTTCGCTCTCGATCTTCGACGAGCCGTACAGCACGATTTCCACGTCGGGATTGCGCCGCGCGAACTGGGCCAGCATCGCGATCCCCAGCTCGTAGCAGCGGCGATTCCACTCCGGACGCGCGAAGAACAATACGCGCCGGTGCCGCACCGTGCGCGTCCCTGGTCCGTAGATCGACGTATCGATCGGAAAATAAAACTCGTGGGCGTCCCGGCTGTACTCGCGCTCCAGCACCGTCTTGGGCCACGGGCCACTCGTGACGTGCGTGAACCCCAGCCGATACGTGTTCTCGGCCAGGATGTACTCCGAACCCATGGGGTAGAACATCGGCTCGAAATCTTGCACGAAGTAGAACGGATGGCGAACGCGGTGGCGATTCGCCTGCAGGCAGTAGGCCGTTGACCAGTGCGTGGCGAAGCAGACGTCGTGACGCCCGGTCGTGCCGCGATAGCGCACGAAATCCACCTCCGACAGGTCGTAGAAGTTCTGGCAGACGAATTCTTTCGTCGAATCGTCTTGGGTCTCGGTGTGGTACAGCGTGACGCGATGGCCGAATTCGCTCAGCTTCTTGGCCGCGCGATAGATGTTGCGATGTCCGCCCGAGCCGGCCGAAGGCTGCGGCACGATCCAGGCGATGTCCAAGCAATTCAAGTCGCAGGGGCCGTCGTTCGCCGCCTCGATGATCGTGTGATAAACGTCCACGATTGCCGCGGCGCAGGAATGAATCGAGAATCGCGGTACGAAACGGGCCGTGGCTGCGCGTCCCATCTCGATGCGTAGCTTGCGGTCGGCGACCAGGCGATCGAGCGCCGCGAACCATTCGGCCGGGGTGGCCGCAACGAAGCCATCCTTGCCGTGCGTGATGCACTGGCCGTAGCTATCGGTCGCCGACGCGACGGTCGGCACACCGACGAGGGCCGCCTCGAAGATCTTCAGCTCGCTCTTGCCGGCGGTGAAGGGATTGTCGAGTTCCAGCGGCGCGATATTGATGTCGACCGTCGCCAGCTCGCGCAACATGTCCAAGGGGGACATGAACCGCTTGCGAATGATCCGGCTCTCGAAGCCCGCGAAGTCGGCCGGCAATTCCAATGGCCCCACGATCAGGAATTCCACCTCAGGCCGCTCGCGCATCACGCGGGCCACGGCGCCGGCGGCTTCAAGAAAGTCTTTATTGTGCGTGGCCGAGCCCGAGAAATAGCCGATCCGCGTTCTCGGCGATTCCGCCTTTGTGGCGGGCCACTGCCGCGCGACGGCCAATTGCTCGTCGTTGATCGTGTTCGGAATGACGTGGGCCGGTTTTCCCAGCCGCTCGATGCGTTCTTTCAAGAAGCTTGTCGTGCAGGTCGCCGCGTCGGCCTCGAGCAGCATCTCGCGATAGCCGCACACGCCGCGCCGATACTCGGCGACTTGCTCGGGCGAGTAGCCGCGAATGCCGTCGACATGATGGATGCTTTCCGGCTCGAACACCAGGTCGTCGACGTCGAAGACGACCGGAATCTTCAGCCGCCGCGCCTCGGCCAGCACTTCCGCCAGGGCCGGCGTTTTGATCGAGCGAAAGACAACGATCAAATCGGCGAGCCCAAGGATGTCGAGCTCGATCGGATGCGAAGAGTCGAACACCTTGCCGAGCACGCCTTCGCCGTGCAAGCCTGCGATCACGTTTTGCACCCGGTAGCGGAACGACTCGCCGGTGCCGCCGCCGGCGAAGAACAAAACCAAGCGCAGGCTGCTGCCCGACAATTGGCTGACCGGGCTTTCCATGACCGAGAGGACTTCGCGATTGGCGCGGCTGCTGGCCGTGCCTTGCCGGTATTTCCACCAGCCGTGGAGTAGCACATCGCGAAGATGCTTCACCCGTTCGCGCCGCGGCGAACCGAGTGGCAAAAGCGAGTCGCGCAGTTGGCGCACCCTCGCGCGCAAGCCGGGACGACGACCGCCCGGGCGAGTTGCTCGATCGATATTGTGCGAATTTACGGACACATTGAACCTCCCCCCTCACGCGCGTCGCCACGTGGTGCTAGCAGATGCGAGCAGCCGGCAATGCGCCGCAAGTTTGTAGCCCATCCTCGCGAGCGAGGTCAACACGGATTGCTCGTTCCGTTGCTAGCATCGGTCAGCCGCGCGGAGGCGTCGCGGACCGTCCTCCATTGCCAGCTTCCAAGGCGATCTGTTACGTTGCCGTCCGAACGACCGATGGCGGTTCGGGATGCCTCGGTGGGCTGGCAAGTTGCGGGGGCGCCACGAGTTCACAGGCCCCCGAGTCTTGGGGCCATGAGGAGAACCGCCGGTTTATGCATTCTCAAAGGCGCGTGGGCGATCGGTCGACGTCCTTACCTTCGCAGCCGAACGCGCACGACGGGCCGCATGTGTCGCACCTTGATTCTCCGGTTGGCACGCCGCATCTCGGCGTCACGGACTTCGCCGCGCCTGCGGAGGCTGAGGCGACGCGTGGCCGTCAGACCCACCTGGAATTCCTCCGCGCGCTGCACGCCCGGCTTGCGCCACGGTTCTATCTCGAGATCGGCATCCGGCACGGCAACAGCCTGGTCTTGGCCAATTGCCGGGCCCTGGGCGTCGACCCCGCTCCCGAGATCGGCGCCTTGCTCGCCGCGACCATACAGGTCGTTTCTCAAACCAGCGATGATTTCTTTGCGCAGCGTGCCGACGATCTATTGTCCGCAGGTTTGGACCTGGCCTTTATCGACGGCATGCACTGGTTCGAGTTTGCCCTGCGCGATTTTCTGAACATCGAGCGGCGCGCGCACCCAGGGACGGTCGTCGTCTTCGACGACATTTTTCCTGGGCACCCTTGGCAGGCCGCGCGCGACCGTCGCACGCGCGTGTGGACCGGCGACATCTGGAAAATCGTGGTCTGTTTGCGCAAGTACCGCCCTGACTTGCTTTTGATTCCCTGCGACACGTGGCCGACCGGCATGCTGCTGGTGCTCGGACTTGACGTGGCGAACCACACCTTGTCGCGCCAGTACGACAGGCTCGTGCAGGAGTTTGTCGAACTCGATGATGGGCACATTCCTGCCTGCGTGCTTTCGCGCCAAGACGCCTGGGCGCCTGATGATCCTCGAATCGGGACACTGCTCGCGGATGTTCGCGAAGCGCGTGAGTCCGCCAACCCACGTTCGGCCATTCAAACGATTGTGGCGGCGTTTCGCGCCGCGGTTTGAGCCAAGCATTCAACGCGAGAGATTTCCGACCGATGCAGCCCTTGCGCCTTTCCGTGATTGTCGTTGCCTATAACATGGAGCGCGAACTGCCCCGGACGCTTCGCTCGCTTGGGCCTACGATGCAATTGCGTATCGCGCCCGAGGATTATGAAATCCTGGTGGTCGACAATGGTTCGTCGCCGCCGGTGGATATCCGTGCGTATTCCGCGTGGTGCAGGAATGTCGAGATTATGCGCATCGAAAACCCGCGCATTTCACCGGCGGGCGCCATCAACAAAGCGCTTCGGCGCGCGCGAGGACAGTTGATCGGCGTGATGATCGATGGCGCACGCATCGCGTCGCCCGGCTTGCTTGCCAACGCGCTGGCCGCGGCGCGGCTCTGCCCGCGCCCCGTGATCGCCTCGCTCGGCTTTCACCTGGGACCGGAGGTGCAGATGCAGAGCGTCGCCAAGGGGTACAACCAACAAGTCGAAGACGGCCTGCTCGCGAATGCTCGCTGGCACGAAGATGGTTATCGGTTGTTCGATATCTCGGTATTCGCGGGCTCATCGGCGGCGGGCTGGTTTCGACCGGTCTCGGAATCGAACGCGTTGTTTTTGCACGCCGCCGACTGGCAAGAACTGGGCGGCTTCGACGAAGGCTTTGCCGCGGCCGGTGGCGGACTGGTGAATCTCGATACCTACGTCCGCGCGTGCGAATTGCCCGACAGCCAGTTGATCGTTCTATTGGGCGAAGGGACCTTTCACCAGGTGCATGGAGGTGTGGCAACTAACGCGAGCACGTCGCCGTGGAGTGAATTTCACGCTGAATACATGCGACTGCGCGGCAAAGAGTTTTGCATGCCCGTGGCCGAGCCTTGGTACTTCGGGCAGGTTCGGCCGCAGGCGCTCGATTCGATCGCGCGATCAGCCGAGATGGCCAGGCCCACGCGCTAGGAACCGTGAAATCCTCCGGGGCTGGCTGCGTTCTGTAGCCGTGGCTCAACTGTCATCCGCACCGGATTCAGGCACAGAGTTCTGCCGGTCCCCCCTGGGATTCCGCCTCTTCATTAATCTCGATGGTGCGGCCCTTCCGTCTCGCTGATCCGGTCGCTGACGCGCGCCGAAGAACATGGTATGCGGGTCGCAGGCCAGGTATACGACCCAACCACCGGCGTATCACGGTGCTGGGCATACGCGATTGCAGGTCAAACAGTCGCTGCTCGATTTTCGTGCTGTATTCGATACTGCGCGTCAGCCGTTCTTCGAGGGCTGCCATGCGCTCGAGGCTCGCCGCGGCCGCACGTTCCAACGCCTGCATGCGGCGGGTTTGCATTTGCTGCGCCGCGTTCACCTGCCGTAGAACCTCGTGCAGCGTCTGCTCGCGCGACACGGCGATGTTCTGCTCGCCGAGCAAGGGCTTGTCTGGTAACGAATCGCTAATGACGGAAATGGGCGGTGTCCAGGCGTCCGTTTGCGCTCCGAGCGACGCTCGCGACATGTTTACCAGCTTCTCGTAAAGGGAAAGCGCCTCGGTGCCGACGAGTTCTCGATCGTCAACCCGATTGTGGCAAAGATATGGGTTGAATAGCGCGGCGGTTTCGCAGTTCCAGCGCAACTGCAAGTGCTCGCACAGGCGCTGCAAGTGCGCGTGCACGACAGCCTGCGACTGGTCGTAGGGGAACCAGAACACGTGTTTCGCGGTCGCAACATGCCGCAAGAGATGCTGGTTATAGATCGTCCACAACCGCAGTCCTTCTTCGAGGTCGAGTCCGTCGCGCACGGCAAGGCTTTGCGCCACGGCCCACGGGTGCCGCACGCACGCCAACAGGGCATAGTCCGGCAAATGCCGTTGCCAGGCTGGGAAGGTGATCGTAGTGCGCGGATCCTTCCAGCCAAACAGCGGCCGCGCGGCGAACTGCGCCAACAGGCGGCTCATTCTGTTTTCGCAATCGGTATTCCAGGCAAGGCTCGCCGGCACATTCTGCCAGGTGCCGCCCGACTGTGACAATATTTCGTCGTTGATGGCCACGACGTCGCGGGCTTCCCAATGGCCGATCAAGTTGCTCGCCATCGGTTCGGTGCAGTAGTTCTCACCCAAGTACACGCCCAAGTGGTGCAGCATGCGCGTGACACACGAGGTGCCACTGCGATGCATTCCCAGGACCACGAGGCAGCGGCTCATCGCTGGCCCCCCGGCGCAGGCTGTTTGCACAAGCTGAGAACAGCGACGCATCCTGGCATCGCTGACCGCAGCGCGCGCAGAAAAAGACCACAAACGAAGGCGTGGCGCGCTGGACAGATGCCGAAGTGATTCGGTCGATCGCTGGGGCAGAAAGTCACGGCAGTTCGGGCCTGTGGTACGCGTACGGTGGATCGCTACGCTTTTGCCCCGCGCTCCGTCTTGGCCGCATCGACGCCAGGCGTCAACGCTTACCCGAACTGCCATTCGACGTGGCGGCAAGATATCCCACCTGTCGCCTGGGGAACAAGACCGGATCAGCCGGGCGGTCGTCTGCCATTCGGCATAGGCGCGTTGCAGGCACTGCGACCTGCGGCCGCCGCGACGAGACTAGCAGCCTGTTGAAGAACTCAACGGGCTGCGACATCGCAGGGATGCGATGGCAAAATATCGACGTAAGTCGTTATTTTGCGAGTCGTGCGAAGCTTTGCTTCGCACTTGGCAAGGTTGAAAAAAGCCACGAGGGCTTTTTTCAACAGGGTGCTAGGCCGCCTGCGTTCGCGCGGCCTGCGTGGCCTGCTCGGTATAAGCAGCGATGACCTGCGCCGTCGGTCCAGCCAGGCGAATCGTGCCGTGGTCGAGCCATAGCACGCGGTCGCACAGTTGCGCTAGTGACGACATGTCATGACTGACGATGACCACGGCCCGAGCGCTTGCTATCAGTGCTTTCATCCGCGCGCGGGCCTTGGCCTGAAACTCCATATCGCCGGCACTGAGCACCTCGTCGACGATCAGAATATCAGGCTCGATCGAGGTCGAAATCGAGAAGGCCAAACGCACCAGCATGCCGGCCGAATAGTATCGCACCGGCAC
The DNA here is from genome assembly GCA_035546535.1 of Pirellulales bacterium. Taxonomy (NCBI): domain Bacteria; kingdom Pseudomonadati; phylum Planctomycetota; class Planctomycetia; order Pirellulales; species Pirellulales bacterium. Next base: position 137,491 of record DASZWQ010000111.1, read on the forward strand.
GTCGAGGAACCGCCCCAGCTCGCTGAAGTCGGCGATCGGCTGCATCTTGGCGCGGATCGAGCGAGGCGTTTCGCCCAGCAGATAACCACGATACTGGATGTTCTCCCAGCCGGTGGCATCCATTTCGAAGCCGAGCGCGATGTCGAAAAGCGAGCTGATATGGCCGTGTACCGTGCGGCGCCCCTCGGTGGGCGGATAGACGCCGGCCATGAGCTTGAGCATGGTGCTTTTGCCGGCGCCGTTGTGGCCAATGATGCCGACCCGTTCTCCCTCGCTGATCGACAGGTTGATGTTGTTCAGCGCTTTGACCAGAAACTGATTGTTCGCGCGGCGGCGGAACATGCCGCTGAGCAGGTATTCCTTGAAGCTGATTCGTCCATGCTGCCGCACGACGAACTGGAGGCTCACATTTTCCAGCGAGATCAAAGTCATGGACCGCTCTGGCGAAGTAGCCTCGGGCGAAATGGAACGCGCGACCTGGCTGCGCTTGTTACAAATAAAAGATCATCTTCCGTTCGAACCGTGACAGCAGCAGGCACGCGGCACCGGCTGCCACGGCCGCCGTCAACAGCGCGGCCCCATAGGCCGAAACCGGCGGCAGCTTGGCTTCGATCAATGGCGCCCGGATCAGTTCCAAGTAGGCCGAGATCGGATTGAACACGAGCACCCAGTTCAAGCCGCGCTCGCGCAGCACATTGGCCGGGTACATGATCGGCGTGACGTAGAATACGACCTGCAGCAGCACCTGGATCAAATGCTGAATGTCCTGGAACAATACGTTCAGCACGCCCATGCACACGGCCAGCGACCAGGCCAGGATGAAGAATAGCGCCAGGCTGGGAACCAGGCTCACGAGCGCCGGCACGTTGCTAAATCCGTTCAGACACCAGGACAGCGCGAGCACGACGACCAGGCCGGCCAGCAAATGAATGCTCGCCCCCAGCGTGGTGCGCAAGGGATAAATTGCCAGCGGCGCGGGATGCTGCCGGATGTACGACTCACCCTGCAGGAACGATTGGCACCCCTGCGTCATGACCGATGTCAGGAAGTTCCATGCCGTGAGCCCTGCTAGCAGATACGGCGCGAAGGTTCGCACGTCGACGTTGAAGAGCTTCGCAAAGACCGTACACAGCACGATCGTCATCGACAGCGGCAACAAGAGCGACCAGCCGAGCCCCAGAATGGAATGCCGGTAGCAGCGTTTCAAGTCGACGCGCACCAGCGCCAACCAGAAATGCCGCAGTCGCCAGATTTCCGCGACATAACCGGTCACGTATGCTCTCTTTCCGCTCAAGGGGTGTCGCACCGCGTCAATTACTTCGCTTGCGCCGCTACCGCAGGCAGCTTTATCGCACAGATTGGGATCAAATTCGCACCGGTCGCGAGGCACGCCGCCGCGGCTCACGCCGCGTGCGAATGCACACGAGTCCCAAAGCTTGTGTCGGCGAATTCCGCATAAGAAGGGAGACTGCCCGTCGCCAGGTCGTGCAGCCGGGGCAGCCGCGCGTCCTTGGCCGACAACGTCGGTAGCGCGAGCGGCCAATCGATCGCCAAGGCCGGGTCGTTCCAGGCGATGCCGATCTCGCATTCCGGACGGTAGAAGTCGCTGCACTTGTACGCCACGAGCGCGGTGGCCGAGACCACGCAAAAACCATGCGCGAAGCCGGGGGGCACGTACAGTTGACGGCCATTTTCCAGCGACAGATCAAACCCGATCCAGCGGCCGAAATGTGGCGAGCCGACGCGCACATCCGCCACGACGTCGAAGATTTGTCCCGACAGCACATAGACCAGCTTGCCTTGCGGGGCCGGGTATTGCAGGTGCAAGCCACGCAACACCCCGCGCTTCGACCAGGACATGTTGTCCTGCACCATGTTCGTGGGCAGGCCCAAGTCCTGATAGCGCTCCTGGTGCCAAGTCTCGAGGAAGTAGCCGCGCTCGTCGCGGAAGGTGCGCGGTTCGATCAACAAGACGCCCGGCAGTTTGGCGGAGATGGTCTTCATGCGTGCTAGCAGTGGGTTGGATAAGGCTGGCGTTTTAGCGCGGCGTCTTTCTGCCAAAACGCTCGAACAGCGTCCAGAGCAGTTTCTATGTTTGGGGGCGGCCGGCGGTCGATTCGTAGGCCTCTTGCCCTGGATCGTGACGCGACTGCTATCGCCGCTGTAGCAGAGGCCAGCCAGCGATCTTGTCGATTGTGCGATTTCGCTGCTATAACGCTGCCCCCGCAATAAGTTTCGTCGGCGCGCCCCTACTTCACGCGCGACAACGAAACGCCGATCCAGAAACGTAACAGGCGCGCCGGTCTTGGTCGGCGCGAGGCAGCGATGGCAACGGTCTTGGTTACAGGCGGTGCTGGCTTCATCGGCAGTTGCTTTGTCCGGCAATGGCTGGCCGAAGAAGAAGATCCGCTCGTCAATCTCGACAAGCTGACGTACGCTGGCAATCTCGATTCGCTCGAACCGGTCGCCGGCCATCCGCGCCACCTGTTCGTCGAAGGGGATATTGGCGACCGAGCGCTTGTAGCGCGATTGCTCGAACAGCATCGCCCGCGCGCGATCGTCAACTTTGCCGCCGAATCGCACGTCGATCGCTCCATCGACGGGCCCGCCGAATTCGTCCACACCAACGTCGTGGGCACGTTTCAACTGCTCGACGCCGCGCGCAGCTACTGGAATGCTTTGTCGCCGCGCGAGCGCGGCGCGTTTCGCTTTCTGCAAGTATCGACCGACGAGGTTTACGGTTCGCTCGGCAGCACGGGGCAATTCACCGAGACGACGCCCTATTCGCCGAATTCGCCTTACTCGGCCAGCAAGGCCGCCTGCGACCATTTCGTGCGTGCTTACCACCACACGTACGGCCTGCCGACCTTGATCACGAACTGCTCGAACAACTACGGACCGTACCAGTTTCCCGAAAAGCTGATTCCGCTGATGATCCTCAACGCCATCGAGGGAAAGCCGCTGCCGGTCTATGGCGATGGGCAGCAAATCCGCGATTGGCTGTACGTCGAGGATCATTGCCGTGCCATCCGCTGCGTGCTGGCCGGCGCGACGCCAGGCGAAACTTACAACGTCGGCGGAGACTGCGAACGCGCGAATCTCACGATCGTCGAGCGAATCTGCATGCTCGTCGATCGCGAGCTTCCCAAATTGCCGCATGCGCCCTGCCGTTCACTGATTACGCACGTGGCCGATCGGCCGGGGCATGACCGGCGCTACGCCATCGACGCCAGCAAGATCCGCCGCGACCTCGGCTGGCAACCGCGGCAAGATTTCGAATCCAGCCTGGCGCTGACCGTGGATTGGTATCGCAACAATCGCGAGTGGGTCGAGCGTGTCACCAGCGGCTCGTATCGTCGTCAACGTCTTGGTCTTTTGCGCGCGAGTGCCTGAATATGCCGACTTCACACTGTCCGAAGGGCATCATCCTCGCCGGCGGGTCCGGCACGCGGCTCTATCCGGTCACGATGGCCGTTAGCAAGCAATTGCTGCCGGTCTACGACAAGCCGATGATTTATTACCCGTTGTCGGTCCTCATGCTGGCCGGCATTCGCGAAGTGCTGCTGATCTCGACGCCCGAGGACATCGGCAATTTCGAACGCCTGTTGGGCGACGGTAGCCGGCTGGGTATCGAGATTCGCTATGCCGTGCAACCCAAGCCCGAGGGGCTGGCCCAAGCCTTCATCATCGGCCGCGAGTTCGTCGCTGACGATCACGTGGCGCTCGTGCTGGGGGACAATATCTTTTACGGCCACGGCCTGCAGAAGATGTTGGCCCGCGCCGTCGCGCGGCCGCAGGGCGCCACGGTATTTGCTTACCAGGTGCGCGATCCGGAGCGTTATGGAGTGGTCGAGTTGGACGCGACGGGCAAGGCTCTGTCGCTTGAAGAGAAGCCGGCCCGCCCGCGCTCGAACCTGGCCGTGACCGGATTGTATTTTTACGACAACAAAGTGCTCGATATCGCGGCCGGGCTGAAACCCTCGGCACGCGGTGAGTTGGAAATCACGGACGTCAATCGGGCCTACCTTGAACAACACACGTTACACGTCGAAAGTTTCGGCCGCGGCTTTGCCTGGCTCGATACCGGCACGCACGAGTCGTTGATCCAGGCGGCCAATTTCATCGAAACCGTCGAGCAGCGGCAAGGTTTGAAAATTGCCTGCCTGGAAGAAGTCGCCCATCACATGGGATTCATCACGGCCGACGATTTGCTGGCCCTCGCCAAGCCGCTAAAAAACAGCTACGGCGACTATCTAAGGCATATCGCTGCCGACGCCGAAAGAATCCGCCGCCCGGCGCTGCGCGTGGCCGGCTGAGCAACCTAACACCAGCCCGAAGCGACAGCGAACCATGTGGGCCACTCTCAAGCGTCTGCTCCTGCTGTTCTGGGCCGTGTGGCTGGGACTGGTCGTGGTCTTCAACGTGGCCGATGCGCTCAAGGCCCTGGACGTCTTGCCGACCACGTTCGTGTGGGCATCGGGCAATTATGGCGCGATTCTGGAAGTGCTCGCCCCCTTCGATTTGCCTGATTGGTTTGCCGGATTTCTGTTCGGCGGAGTGATCGTCTGGGAAACGATCGGCGCGGCGCTTTATGCGCTTTGCGCTTGGCGCTGGCGTGCCGCCCGCGGCCGAGATGGACAACGCCTGCTGGCGATCACGTTCATGACCAGCCTTGGGCTGTGGGCCGCATTTCAAATCGCTTGCGAGGTGTTTCCTTCGGAGCTTGCTTATCGGCTGGGGGCCACGCATCGGTTGTTGTTCACCGAGACGCTTGCGACCTTGCTGGCCATAATGCTGTTGCCCGACGAGTGATGGTCCGTCTCTAAAAGGGCCAGATGTATGGCGGGTGACATCCGCGATCGGAAACCGAGATTCGCCGCACGCCGTTCCGCGAGAAGAATTAGTGCCGTGTAACCACTTCGGCTGGAAGTTGCCATGGCAACGCTCGCCATCGCGCGGGCCAGCGCAAAAAAAACGCCCGCGCCAGCGGCGAGCGAGGTCACCAACCTGGCGGGGCAGTGAGAGCGCGGTCCCGGGTGCGCGGGCCCACACGCAAGTCTCCTAGCGCGCTCTGAGCGAGTGGCGGCGGGCGAGCCATACGCCTAGGCCGCCGAGTATCGCCAAGGCAATCGTCGCAGGTTCGGGTGCGACTGTCGTCGTAATATGCGCGACGTTCGGACTGAAAGCGAAGCCGTTGTATAGGAATGTCGTGGCGACAGGCAGTTGCCCCACGCCCGGCACGTTGACATCACCCGCGAGCTGTGCCGGGCTCTCGGTGCTGGTGAATTGAAAGCCAGTTAAGGTGCCGCCAGGCGCGAGGCCACCGTTGAACGAGTAGAATTCGATGCCAAAGCCATCGGTGCCGCCAAGTGTCGAAGTGATCCCAATCCAGTTCGCGGGGGATACTGTGCCGGTCGGCGCGACAGACATGAAGTTCGTTTCTGGGCTGTCGAGCCAGGCGAACCAGAGCGTGTCGATCGCCAACGTGCCGGTGTTGTGCAACGTCAACGAGTAGGTAAACGGTGCGCTCGTTTGCTGGGTGCTAAGTGTGACGGTGCCCATGACGGCGGCCTGCGTTTGTGTCGCTAGCGCGCCGACGAGGCTAAAGATCGCGAGCAGGCGAACGGCCGTTCGCCGATTGCCCTGATACAGAAACGTCATTGTTCCTCTCTCCATGATGCCAGAATGATTGGTTGACAGCCCCCGTTGTGCGATCGCCCCCATAGAGGTGCCGCGGTGGGCGAGACTCAGCTTGACGTCATGCGCCGGTGCGCCGCACCGAGCACGCAGAATCCTGCGGCCACAAGGGCCATGCCCCAGGTCGCCGGCTCAGGGGTCGCCTTCACGACGAAGTTGAAGTCGTAGTTCGTCAACGCACCGAGTTGCTGAACCCAGAACGTGTACGATCCGGCGGCCAAGGGCGCGGTAAATCCCTGCGCGCCTGGGCCTTGCCCCATGCCGGGAAGGATGTCGAGGCCGACGTTGCCGGCGCCGGGGCCAAAATGCGTCCAACCCAATAAGTTGGCAACATTGGGGGCGGAGGCCGATTCGGTAAAGGTCGTTCCGTGTTGGACGCCGATGAAGCCTCGCTGATCCGTCGAAGTGAACGACTCGAGCACAAGCTGCGAAAGTTCATCGCCCGTCGGCACGTTGATCGTGAAGTAGTCGAGGTCGCTCGGATTGCCCACGACCGATCCGATAACGTCGTTGCTGCCGACGGCCACGGCAATTGCCGTCGGGGCGAGACGATCGTTGGAAAGATCACCATTAATCGATTCGTTCCACACCGTGGCGGCCGCAGTGGACGTGGCCGCGCAAAGGGCGAGCAGGCACGAGTTGAATGCGAGCTGGACGTGTTTTCTGGTCGCGGAGCTATGCAAAGTGTTCATGTGCTTTCTCAGTTGTCGATGATTCTCGGTCGTACAAACTGCCCCCTAAGCGCGCGGTACGAGCACAAACGATTCCGATCCGGTAGCGCCTTCCCGATAAACTCCGCGATCCGACCGCCAGCTCATCGGTCGATTGCCACGAAGATGTACAAACCGCATGTCATCCGTCGGTGGTCTCGCGCGGGGCGAGAACGCTCACGAGTGAATGACGACAAACGGGAAACTCGGCCATCCGGCCGAGGGGGAAGAGCGCCGGCCGCTTGGATCACAGGCTCAGGCGTCGCGAGAGGATGCGTGGATTAGCGTCATCCATCGTGGGGGTTGTTGTGCGGTCGCAGAGAATACGCCCCGAGGTAACGCCTGGATTGCCGATTATCGAAAAAAATAGCGCCGATGCGGAGATTGGCGTAAGTTAGCTGTTCTCGGCTAACGAGCCGAACCAGCGAGAATCGGCGCGAAGGGCACCGCGGTTGCTCGCCCAAATTGCAAAGGTCGCTCTCCTGGTCTTAAAACGAAGGTGGCCGCGATCGTTCGCGACTTGTCCGGCGAATGGCCGTTGCAAGGTCGCCCAGCGACTGTCGACCGCGTCACGCCACTTGCGATTGTCTTGAGTCGCCACACTGCCTTAGGAGCCACGGTTGGTTTCAAACGGAGTGCTGGCTGGTATCGGGATTTTCGGGGTTCGGCCGTCGGCGGCGGCAGAGAAAGGCCAGGTCGTTTAACCTCTTTTTTCGGAACGATTCCGACAGGACGCCGAAACGGGCCGGCGCGACCCCTCGATCCTGAATTCGATCCTGCCCTCGCCTGCGGAAGCCTCGCGCAGCGCATTCTTTGAAAACTTCTCAAGCCGCAGATTCGAGGCGCCCAAAGAGCGCTCCGAAATTCCAGGTGCAACCATATCGTATAAGGCGCAATTCGTCGGGGCGGTCGCCGGATGTCACCGGCTGGAAACCAGTCGCGAGCAGCATTCGTCATGAGTCCGATTTTCGGAGCAACAAGTGCGATGAAACCCATGAGCGTTGTCGTGCGGCGCCCCGTCATCCTCGGCCTGTTGATCGCCGCGCTCGTCCTTGGTGGCGTGATCGCCGTGACGAAAGTCACTGGGGTCGGAACGACGCTTGCGCGCTTGAAAGAGTTTGTCGAGGGCAGATTCAGTGCGAGTTCTCACCAGGACGAAGGGGACGCGCAGAGTGAGCAAAGAATCGTAGTGACCACCCCCAAAGTCGAGGACGTGACGATCACCGAGTCCTTCGTCTGCCAGATTCGCTCCCAACGTCACATCGAGGTTCGCACCTTGGACGGTGGATATATCAAGGCGATCGCGATCCACGAAGGTCAGGCGGTGAAGAAGGGCGACATGATGTTCGAGATTCTGCCCATCCTCTACAAGGCAAAGTTGGAGGCCGAAAAGGCAAAGGTCAGCGTCGCGCAACAGACATACAAGTACACCCAGCAATTGGCCGAGGACAAAGTCGTTTCCCAGAACGAGGTGTCACTCAAGAAGGCCGAAATGGAAGAGGCCGAAGCCAAGGCAAAGTACGCCGAGGCGGAATTGAACTTTACCGACGTGAAAGCACCGTTCGACGGCATTGTCGACCGCCTGTTGCAGCGAGAGGGAAGCCTGGTCAAGGAGGGGGACGTCCTCACTACATTGGCTGACAACAGCACGATGTGGGTGTACTTCAACGTGCCGGAGAAATACTACCTGCATTACATGGCCACCCGGAAAGAGCGCGAGGCCGACGACAAAATCGAGCTGGTGCTGGCAAACGGCGAAATCTTCCCGGAGCCAGGAAAAATCGGCGCGATCGAGGCCGATTTCAACAATGAGAACGGCAACATCAAATTCCGCGCGGATTTTCCGAATCCGCATGGCCTGCTGCGGCACGGTCAGACCGGCACCATCAAGATCCGCCGGCCCGTGAGAAACGCGCTGGTGATTCCGCAGCGGGCGACGTTCGAGTTTCTCGACAAGCTGTACGTGTGGGTCGTCGACGAAGTCTCGGTCGTGCATCAGACGCTGATCACGACCAAATTCGAATTGGAGGACATTTTTGTCGTCGATAGCGGACTGAAGGCGACGGACAAGATCGTTCTGGAGGGGGTGCGAGAGGTCGAGGACGGCCAAAAGATCGAATACACCTTTGTGGCTCCGGAAGAGGCCCTCAAGCACCAGAAGTATCACGCCGAGTAACGCCCCGGCGCGATCCTCGCCCCCGAACGCAAACAAGACAGACGCGGATCCATGTTCACGAAAATTCTCACTCGGCCGGCCTTCGCGATCGTCATTTCGATCGTGCTCCTGTTTCTTGGAGTGCTGGGAATCAAGACCCTCCCGGTGGCGCAGTTCCCTGACATTGCGCCGCCGACGGTGATGGTTTCCATCTCTTATCCCGGCGCGAGCGCCAACGTGCTGGTCGATTCGGTTCTGATTCCGTTGGAGCAATCCATCAACGGCGTGCAGAACATGCGCTTTATCACCTCCTCGGCGACCAGCGCCGGCGAGGCGACGATCATCATCTACTTCGAGCCCGGCACGGATCCGAACATCAACGTCGTGAACGTGCAAAACCGCGTCAACATCGTGCTCTTCCAGCTCCCGCCTCTCGTGGTGCGCGAGGGGATCCTGGTCAGCCAGGTCGTGCCGAGCATGCTGATGTACGTAAACATCTACAGCACGGACCCCCATGCCGACCAGACGGACCTGTTTAACTTCGCCAACCTGTACGTCATGCCCCGGCTGAAGCGGATCCGCGGCATGGGCATCCCCAGAAACCTCGGCAACCGCATCTTTGCGATGCGCATCTGGCTCGATCCCGACCGCATGCGCGCCTACAACGTCTCGACCGATGATGTGATGAAGGCGATTTCCGAGCAGAGCGTGATCGGCTCGCCCGGCCGGCTCGGCGAGGCCACGGGCAAGACGTCGCAATCCAAAGAGTATGTGCTGACGTACATCGGCCGCTACAACAAGTCGGCGCAGTACGAAAACATCATTTTGAAGGCAAACCCCGACGGCGAGATCCTGCGGCTCAAGGATATCTGCGAGGTGGAGTTAGGCTCCCAGTTCTTCGACATCTACTCCGACATCAACGGGCATCCCGCGGCCTCGATCGCTCTCAAGCAGGCTCCCGGATCCAACGCGGCCGAGGTGATCGAATCGATCAAGTCAGAACTCGAAAAAATCAAGAAGCAGTCGTTTCCTCCGGGGATGGACTACGAGTTCGCGTACGATGTTTCGAAATTCCTCGACGCCTCGATCGAAAAGGTGCTGCACACGCTGCTCGAAGCGTTTATCCTCGTGTCGCTCGTAGTCTTCATGTTCCTCGGGGATCTGCGATCAACGCTGATCCCGACACTCGCGGTTCCGGTTTCACTGGTCGGAACATTCTTTGTCTTGCGGTTGATGGGGCTGTCGATCAACCTGATCACGCTCTTCGCCATGGTTCTCGCGATCGGGGTCGTGGTCGATGACGCGATCGTGGTCGTCGAGGCGGTTCACGCCAAGATGTCCCAGAAACACTTGTCCCCCTACCGGGCGACGGGCGAGGTCATGCACGAGATCTCGGGCGCGATCATCGCCATTACTCTCGTAATGACGTCCGTTTTCGTTCCGGTGACATTCATCCCTGGCGCGACTGGCACCTTCTACCGTGAGTTTGGGATCACGATGGCCACGTCCATCATCCTCTCCGGCCTGATCGCGTTGACGTTAACGCCTGTCTTGTGTGCGATGATTCTCAGGCCCCATAGCCACGGCGACGTTGACCCTGAGACAAGCCCCGACTTGGAGAACGGGTTTAGTGCAGATACGAGCAAAGCGAAGCGGCCGCGCGGCCTCGCGGTCAAGCTGCTCGTTGCGCTCGGAGGCGCACTCATCATGTGCGGAGTCACGTATCTGGCCTATGAATTGTGGGGACCGATCGGATTCCTGCTGATTCTTCTGCCCTTCGTGCGGAAGCCTTTTGATCGCGCCGTCGAGAGGGTCACCGGCGGTTATGCCGCGATCGTCCGGCGGATCGTCACGCGCCGCACGCTGACCGCGGCCGTCGTCGGAGGATTTGCCGTCGGCATCCTGGTGGTCGACTCGGAGCTGGCAACCGGTTTTATTCCCGGCGAGGACCAAGGCATCATTTACGCGGTTCTGCAGACGCCTCCCGGCTCGACGCTCGAGTACACCAACGCCAAATCGCACGAGCTCGAGAAAATCGCCAAGGGGATCGACGAAGTTTCGTCGGTTACCTCGTTGGCCGGATACGAGGTTCTGACCGAAGGCCGCGGCTCGAACTCCGGCACTTGTATCATCAACTTGAAAAACTGGTCAGACCGCAAGCGCACCGCACGCCAGTTGATCGTCGAACTCGAAGAAAGAAGCCGCACGATGAGCAACGTGAGGCTCGAGTTCTTCGAACCGCCCGCGGTCCCCGGCTTTGGCAATGCCGGCGGCGTCTCGATGCTCGTCCTCGACACGACCTTCTCCGCCGACTACCAGCGACTCGGGGAAGTGACCAACAAGTTCATGGCCGCCCTGAAGAAGCGCGCTGAGGTGAGCAACTTGTTCACCTTCTATGCCGCCAACTACCCGCAGTACGAGTTGAACATCGACAACGACGTGGCCATGCAGAAGGGAGTGACCATCAAGGACGCGATGGACAGCCTCAACATTCTCATTGGCAGCACCTGGGAACAGGGATTCATTCGCTTCAACTACTTCTACAAGGTTTTCGTCCAGGCCAAGGCGGAGTTTCGCCGTTACCCCACGGATATCGACAACCTGTTCGTCAAGAACGCCAAAGGGGAAATGGTCCCTTATTCGGCGTTCATGACGATCAAGACCAAGCAAGGACTGAACGAAATCACGCGCTACAACCTGTACACCTCGGCCGCCATTCAATGCGCGCCGAGTGCCGGCTACAGCACCGGTCAAGCCATCCAGGCCATCAAGGAGGTCGCCGCCCAGACGTTGCCTCGCGGCTTCGACATCGGCTGGACCGGACTGGCGTACGACGAAGCGAGAAAGGGGAACGAGGCGGTTTATATCTTCCTTATCGTCGTCTCCTTCGTTTATCTCGTCCTGGTCGCTCAATACGAAAGCTTCATCCTGCCGCTGGCAGTTGTCCTGTCGCTGCCGGTCGGACTTTTCGGTTCCTTTTTCTTCCTGAAGGCCACGGGGCTTGCGAACGACGTCTATGCCCAGATCGGGCTGATCATGCTGGTCGGCCTGCTGGGAAAGAACGCGATCCTGATCGTGGAATTCGCGATTCAGCGACGGCAGGACGGCGAATCACTTCAGGACGCGGCCGTCGAAGGCGCCAAGCAGCGTTTCCGGCCCATACAAATGACATCCTTCGCTTTCATCGCTGGTTTGATTCCTCTGGTCGTGGCCACCGGCGCCGGCGCGATCGGGAACCGTACCATCGGTACGACGGCGGCTGGTGGGATGCTCATCGGCACGGCCGTCGGAGTGTTGATCATTCCCGGCCTGTTTTTCCTGTTCGCGCAACTGGAACGTGGGCGAAAGCTGCTCAAGAACGAGAGCGCCCACCCTCTCAGTGAAGTGTTTGAGCACAACCCAACGGAGCACCACGGATAAAACCTGATTTTCGGGCCCGCTCTGGCGACAGGTCGCTCGTCGGCGTGATTGGATCGCGATAGAATGGGCGCCGGAAACTCCACGACTGCCGTGCCCGTTGAAAATTATCCATCGTGGTACTTTTGCATGAGTCGCGCCCGGTTTTTTATCGTTTGGTCACTCATGATACTTGCCAATGCCGGTACGCCTGCGTTTGCGCCGGCGGCCGATGACACCGCGTCGCTCACAGTTGTCGACGAGCAAGGACAACCGCACGAGCTGACATCCGCCGACCTTGCGAAACTACCACGCAAGACGGTGACCTTGCCTGACGAGCCCGGCACGACCATCGAGTACCAAGGGGTGCAGCTTGCTGAGGTGCTTGTGCATTGCGGCGTGAAGCTGGGGAAAGAAGTGCGCGGCCCGCGCGTGGCCAGCTATGTCCTGGTAGAAGCAACCGATGGCTACCGCGTCGTGCTGGCGATTGCCGAAGTCGATCCGGCTACGACGGACAAAATCGTGCTGTTAGCAGACAGACGAAACAACGCAGCGCTCGGCGAGCGCGAGGGGCCGTTCCGCCTCGTGATTCCCGATGACAAGCGCCCGGTGCGCTGGATTCGCATGATCAAGCGCATCAGCGTGCGCAAGGCAGCGGATTGACATGCGGAAGCGCTTTGTCGCGGCCGAACTTCCCTCGAGCGGCTGCCGGCCGCGTCACCTACGGCGAAATAAAGTGTTCGTTCGGCATCGCCGGCCCGGCGGATGAGTTCTCGGCTGCCGGAGCACGCACTGCGTCGCCGGTCTCAGGCGGCACGGTAACCTCTTCCGGCGCGTACGTCCTTTCGCTGCCCGTCACCGTCCTGGCGCGGGCGACCGCGCTTTCGCCATGTGCCGCGGCTGCCGTTTGACCTGGCGCGCCGACAGGTCCACCTGCCTGCGCGTCCGGGGGCATAGCGCGGTAGCCGCGTACCTGCGTTCCGTAGCCGAAGTAGGGCTGGGAGAACATGCCGCGCTTGTACGGCACCCAGCCCGAGTTGTGCCACACGTCCCAGGTGTCGTTGGGCATCCAGTACCAATGGCGTCCTTGGGAATAAACGTAGCGCCAGTCGCGCGCCAGCTTGCCGGTGGCGGGTCCGAGCGCATCGGTGCGGGCGTCGACTTGTGCAGCCGGGCGCTCGGTGCGGCGAACCTTACCGCTCGCGTCGGCGTCGCCCGTGCCTTCGGGAATTACACCGTCCGGCGGCGGCGCGGCGCGGTATCGGAATCCGCCTCCGCCAAATGGTCGGCGCACCTCTTGCCGCAGCGCGGGATTAGTTTCGACCTCGCGCGGATAATAGCCACTGGGCGCGCCCGGCGGCAGGGTTGAACCGCCGATCGGCCCGATGGTCGTGTTCGGCGGATTCGCCGTGCCGGCGCGATTGACGCCCGCGGGGTCGAGAAAGCCCGTGGGATTTTGCAACTGGGCCAGCCCCAAGGATGCGGACGACCAAGCAACGACGCAGGCGACTAGAGTTAACAGACGGCACATTTGTCGGGCTCCTTCGAAAGGGGACACGGCCCGCCGGTGCTCCCATGCGGCGCGCCCCCATCTACCGCTTCGAAGGTCACCGCACATTGCGTGCCGACATCAGACGGGTGGAACCAACGAACAATTATATACGTGCGGGCGGGCGAAGAAGTCCTTTTCGATTTCTTAATGTATGTGCCTGAAGTTCGGGCGCTTGGCCCACCGTTTGCTCTCTTCGAGGACGGAGTTTCGCCGTCCAGCCCGCGGCGAAAAACGATCCGGCCGTCGAGGCTTTGCAAGCGCCTCGACGGCCCTCTTTTTTGCCACCTCCGCCTCCCAAACAGTCAGTTTGGCCGCCGACGGTGCAGCGCGTTTCGGCCGACAAAAGAATTGGCTAGTCCGGGACGCGTCTGTCATAATCAGCGGGCCGTTGCTTAGCCAACGTTTACGGAACAAGCTTTTCAACCAAACGGTTGACGTCGTTTTTCGCGCCTGAGGGGGCTTCTCGATGCGCGGGCGAGTGACACTAGCGCTACGGTCGTTAGGCACAGGGTGCGTTTTCGCTTTGGTCTCGACAGGCCAGGCTCGCGGTGCGGAGCCCAAGACTCCCGCCGCAAAACCGGCTTTCAGCATGGCGCTGCGCGGCAAAGTGATCGATTCCGCGGGGCAGCCGGTCACCGCGGCCCGGGTCGACATTGCCACGGCCGCGCCGCGCATCGGTCAAGGAATCTTCTGTCCCAGTTGCTATCGAGATTGCGCCAAGTGGACCGAAACGGACGACGCGGGGCAGTTCGAACTTCGCGAACTCGATCCGATGCTCAAGTTTCAGTTGCTCTGCACAGCGCCGGGCAAGGAGGCGCATCTCTCAAAGCTCATCGATCCCCTATTGGGTTCGTTGACCATTACGCTTGAGCCTGCGCCGACGGACTTACCTCCCGAACGCACCATTCGCCGCCGAATCGTCGACGCGCAGGGGACACCGATCCGCGCGGCGCTCGTCAGCCCTTGGGGAGCGAAGGAAGGGGAGAGACGCTGGTGGGGCGTGGTCGAGAACTGCCGCGCGGCGGTTAGCGATCGGGACGGACGTTTTACGATGCTCGTCCCCGAGGGGCTGGAAGGCGTCGATCTCGAGATCGTGGCCGATGGCTACGCGGGCGTCCAGGCCGAGCTCGTGGCGCCTGGGCAGGAAGAACAACCGATTGTCGTACCGCGGGGGGCGCGGGTGACGGGCACCCTTATTTTCGAAGGCAAGCCGGCCGCCGCGGCCCGCATCGCGGTCGTGCAGATGGACCGCGGCGCGAGCAATCATTTCATCAAGGCCGTTGAAGCAACCACGGATGCCGAAGGACATTTTGCTTTCGATTATTTGCCGGCATCGCAGCCGTATGCGATTTTTACACCACTCACCGGCAAGGACGAGGGGCCCGTGCTGACCACCAAGAAGTTCACGGTTCCCGCCGATGGCGAATCGCGCGATCTTGGCACGTTGACGATGATCCCTGCCTTGCACCTTACGGGGCGCGTCGAGTTGCCGCCGGGTCAGACGTTGCCACGCGGGGCCAGGCTCAGTCTCGATCGTGATCCTGCCTGGGACCTGGCCCAGGTCGAAATCTCGGCCGGCGGCCGCTTCAAGGCGACTGGTCTAGCACCCGAGACCTATGAACTGCGCTTCCCGATCAAGGATTTTGCCGTCGACAGCGCCGCGCTCAATTATCAGGCGCTCTCGGACCAGAGTTTTGGCATCCGGATCACCGAATCGATCGACGACCTGCGCGTTCCACTGCGCGCCGCGCCGGCCAAGTGAACCGACGAGTAACCCGTGCAGAGCATCGCGACTTTTCCGCGACGAGAGGACGACAATGCTTCACCGCCGCACGCTGAGAGATCATCTGTTCTCGGGCACCGGTGGATGGCTTGTCGCGACGGCTTTGCTGACCGCGATGTTATGCGACGTGACGGTTGCGGTCGCGCAAGACGCTGCCAACGCGTCCGCGCCCACGGCGCCAAGCGCGCGGCCCGCGCCTCCCGTGGAGACCACCAGCGAACCGGTCGGCGCCGACGCACCGACGATTTCGATTGCGGGGACGGTCGTGAACGAGCAGGGCGCGCCAGTTCGCTTGGCGACCGTCGTTTTGCGGGCCAAAATCGGTGGCCATCTCTACGTGATGGCATTGCGATCGAATCGTGACGTCATCGCGCGGACGCGCAGTGACATCGCGGGGCATTTTCGCTTCGAACAGGTTCGCGTACCCTCACGACTGGCCGCCGAGATTTTTGCCGGCAGGCAGGAAAGCAGCGTCGAGGTGATCGCCTGGAGTAGCGGGCGCGGATTCGCCTGGCGCGACGTCGACCCGGACCGGCCTGAGCAAGAGATTCGACTGACGCTCGCGCCCGAGGCGAAAGTCGAGGGGACCGTCCGCGACGCCGATGGCAAGCCCCTGGCTGGCGCCAAGGTGGCCGTCACCGCCGCCACGCGCGCGACGGGGGCATATAACGCCGTTTTCCGCAGCGCCGGTGATTTGAATCTGACGCTCTCGGACGTTTCATTCAGGACCGAATCCGACGCCGACGGACACTTCGAGCTGGCGCATCTGCCGGCCGGCTACCGACTGGTCACAAGCGTCGAACGGATCGGTGCCGCGCGGGATTCCTTTTTCATCGACACTTCAGGTGACAAGGAAATCCGCGAGCTTAAAGCCGAGAACGGGCCGCGCGAGACCGTGCGCGTGCTGCGCGCGCCTTTGGATGTTGTGCTGAAGCCGCAGCGATATGTAACCATCCGCGTGACACGCGATGGCGCCCCGGTCACAAGCGGCGGCGTGCATTTGATCGATGCCGAGCGGCATTTCGCCGGAGTTGGCCCCGTAGACCAAGAGGGAGTCGCCCGCGTGAATTTGCGCGGCGCCGGATCGTTCACTGTCTGGTACGCCGCCGATCCGTTCGATCCTGGCATGGGTGGGTCGCTCGAGTTCGAGGTGGCCGAAAATGACGACGCCCCGCAGGTCACGCTGGCGCTTGCCACCGGGCGATTGCTCACCGGACGTGTCGTCGACGCGGATACCGGCGCTCCGATCGCCGGCGCCTATTTGATATACCGAACGACAGGCGAGGGGCTCGCGCTTCCGTCACAGGCTGTCACCGATGCGCGGGGCGATTTTCACCTGCCCGTCGCTGTCGGCGATGGGGACCTGAGTTTCGCGCACCCGGTCTACGGCTACCTGGCGCCCACGTCCAATAACCGTGGCATGGGACCGCCGACGAAAACGATCAACGTCCGCGAGTCGCGCCCGTTGGAGCCGATAACGCTTCGGTTACCGCGCGGGTTGGCCGTGCGCGGCGTCGTTCGCAACGCCGACGGAAAAGGCATCGCCGGAGCCATCGTGCATGCTCAAAACACGGAACAACCTTTCGGCCAGGCAAAGACGACCGCCGACGCTGAGGGGCGGTTCACGCTGTATGGCTTAATGCCGCAGATGGTAGCAATCGTGACCGCGTCGTCGGTGGAGGGAAGCGCACGCCTCACGATCAAGGCCGACGCCAAGCATCCCCTGGAGGAAACCCGATTCGTGGATGCCGTGCTGGAAACCGGCACAGCACCGGTGATCACCGGCCGGATCATGCGGGACGGAAAGCCGCAAGCCGGCGTGCGGATCAAGCTCGATGGCAGCTTGCCCGGGCAGCTTAACCGCATCGCGCATTACATGGAGACCGTTACCGATGCCGAAGGGCGCTACCGCGTTTGTGGGCCGGTAAGCGGAGAACGCTATTACCTGGGCATCCACCCCGACGATGGCGCAACAGCGCCCGACTTTACGCACCAGATGCCTTACGTACAGACGGTGCCGGCGGGCAAGGCGATTGTCGTGTTGCCCGACGCAAACCTGGTTTCCACCGGTCAATCACTGCGCGGCCGCGTGGTCGACACCAAGGGAAACCCGGTGCCGGGCGTTACTGTTTCCGCCAGCCTTGTCGGCGGGCACGGCGCTTCGTTGTCGCGATCAGGTACCGGCTCGCGCCCGTGGACCGAAACGGATGAGGCAGGGCGCTTCGAGATTGTGCAGTTGCCGGACAAACCGATCGAGCTGATGGCCTACCGCGCGAATCCTGCCGGCGGGGTCATTCGCCATCCGAGCCGGACCCGGCCGGCGTTCAACCAGCAGGACATCCGCATCTTGCTCGACCCAACGCTTGATGCCGAGATCGAAGATCTCGACGCTGCGCCGCAAAACAAATGAAACGCGTGTTTCAGGCATGCGCTGGTCGATGCCCCACAAAACGTGACATTAGCGATGTTGCTCGCGCAGTCGCTGTTCGCCGAAGTTTCATATAAGCAGGCGGCAGGCGCCGCCGAATTGGGAATGACCCACTTGCCGCCCGATCCGAATGGCACGCCCTTGTGGCAAGCCGCTTCGAGGCGTGCCCTTTTATTTGGTCGCAATCTTCGACGATTAAGCTCGGCACTCGCTCGGCGATCGAAAAAAAGCGCACCGGTCGGGGTCGTACGTTCGCCGCTTCTAGTGCTCACCTGCCTGCACCATTCGCCAGTGAATTTCATAGGAATTCTCCCGTGCCGGGGGTAAGATGCTGCTGATCGCGTGGACGGCGGTGGCTGCTTCTTGCCAACGGAACGTGGAGGGGACGATGCGAGCGCGTCTTCTACTTGCCATTCTGTTTGCGCTTCTCGCTGCTCCGCACGACGCTCAGGCAGCTTTCATTCGCGGATCGGGCAAGGATCTGGAAATCTGTCTCAGCGGCGAAGTGCTCGACGCCGACGGCCGGCCCGCCACCGACGTCGAAATCGCCTGCCGCTTGAACCATAACAGCCGCGAGCTGTTGATCGTGAAACCGGTTGTCGAGGGCAATCGCTTCGAGGTCTGGATACCGGTCAACCGGGTGCGCTGGTATTCGATGTCCCTGAAGGCCTCGTCCAAGCAGAACGATCATGTCGCGTACCGGCAACTTGCGGCCTCCGGATTACGGCAAGCGGCGATCGAGCGGCTGTCGCTGACTCTCCGGCCGCCCACGCGCGAGGTAAAGATTTCCGTCATTCACAACGGTCAGCCCGCGCCAGGCGCGATGGTGAAGGCAGACGTGGGTTACGGCGTCGATCTGGAAACGCGGGCAAACGATCAGGGAATCGCCCAGCTGCATTTGCTACCGGATCAGGAGTTCTCGTACCTGACCGCCTGGACCGACGATTTTCGCATGGGGGGCTTTTCGTTCAATCGTGATCCGCCGCGCGATCCAAATGCCAGTGAATACGTGATCGAACTGAGCAAGTGCCGCGACCAATCGATGCGCTTCGTCGATGAACAGGGCGCGCCCGTCGCCGGACTACCGTTCATTATCCAGATGGCCACGCCGCCGCCGAATTACAACTACCTCGGCACGAACGAGCACTCTCATCTGAAGACCGACGCGTCGGGAGAGGTGGTTTATCGCTGGTTCCCTGACTGGGAAAAACATTATTTTTATGCCGACCTGGAAACGGATGACTGGGTGCGCGACGGCGATCCGGAAACGACCGGCAACGTGACCGTTTTCAAAGTGAAAAAAGCCCGGCCGCGAAAGTCCATCACCGGCCAGATAACGAGCACGACCTCCCTGGGTGGTTTCTGGGTGGAATTGAGCTCGTTTCAGGGCGAGCAAAAGAGAATGTCCGACATGGTCTGGGCATTCTCCGATTTGGACGGCCATTTCACGGTCGACGTTTTGCCCGACGCTCACTATTGCGTGTTCGCGCTCGATTCGCAGTGGGTGAGCAACATGACGGATCTGGTGCCCTATGATTCGGCGTCGGATCATATCACGCCGCCGCAGGTCGAGATCTCGGCCGGGCAGGAGGTCAAAATCGCCGTCACCGTCGGGGCCGAACGACGGCCCTATCCGAATCTAGGCATCCTCTTGCGCCGGTACCACGACTACACCTGGCAAGAGGGGAACGCCCGGAAGCATGGCACGGGCGGGCCGCAGATGTACGTGAAGACCGACGAAGCAGGGATGGCCACGTGCCATGCTCCACCCGGCAAGTTGGAATTGAATGTTTACACGCCGCACTGGCGCACGCAGGAATCGGTGGAAGTTCGCGCCGGCGAGCCGATGACCGTCGAGCTGCATCGGGACAGCGACGAAAAGCGCCTGGTCAAAGGGCACATCGTGCTGCCGGCCCATTCGGACCAGAAGTTTCGAGACGTGGTTGTGCAGATTGGTAGCATCGACGGCATTTACAACGACAAATTGACCGTCAATTGCAGCGAAGACGGCCAATTCTCCGGCGAACTCTTCGGGAGCCAGGTTGGGATTTTCGCCGCAACGGCCGATGGCAAGCTCGCTGCCGGCGTACACGTTAAGGATCTCGACGCACCAATCGAAGTGCCTCTCGTGCCAACCATCCCTTTTCAGGGCCAAATACTCGGCGACCGAAAACCGCTCATTGGCCAGGTCGTGCACTGCGTCGTTCGGATTGAAGGAGAACAAGGGGGCCGCTCACCATTTGCCAAGCTTCTCGATGTCAAACAGCTCGAGACTCGAACTGACGAACAAGGCAATTACACGTTTTATGGGATGCCCGCGAATCTCGACCTTCTCGTGTATACCGCAAGTATTGATGGCGTGAAAGAAAATGAGTACCTGTTCCACAAGCGGTTTACGCCGCTCCATTCGTTGACACGAACCGTCAGCAAACTGCAGACGTCGCCCATCAAAGTGTCGGACCAGCCACTGGCCGAGCGCTTCCGCAACACGCTGCGCGATTGCGCCGCGACCGGCTATCGGCCACTCGTCGTCTTTTACAGCGGCACGGCGCGCGCGGCCGAGTTCGCCAACGATCAATTCGTCGACCATGACAAAAACAACGACGTGTACGACTTCATGCAAGTCGTTACGAGCGCCGTTGACATGACGGCGGAAGACGCGGCCTTCGTCAAAGAGCACGACTTCAAGTTGCCGCCGCCCGGGCACGTGACCGTGTATGCTTTTGATTCGCAGGGCCAGCCGACAGGTAGCCTGGACGTCGATGTGGCGGCCGCCGAGGCGGCGCAGGCCGCGGCGGCCTTTGTCAAAGAGCGCGCTCCGAAACGCGCCGACGCCCAGCAAAAGTGGAACGAAGCGTTTGCCGAGGCGAAGCGCTCGCACCGCCGCGTTTTGGCGCGTGTCAGCCAGCGGTACTGCGGGCCATGCTTCAAGCTGGCGCGCTGGCTGAAGGACGAGGAGGAACTGCTCGCCAAGGATTTCGTCCTTCTGAAGATCGACGATTATCACGACGAGAACGGCCGCGGAGTGGCCGAGCGATTGACGCGCGGCAGTCGCCACGGCATTCCGTTTTTCGGCATTTTCGACGAAGACGAAAAGCTGCTCGTCGATAGCGCCGGGCCGACAGGCAACATCGGTTACCCGGGCTCGGTCGAGGGGCAGGCCCACCTGCGGAAAATGTTACTCGAGTCCCGGCGCAATCTCTCGGATTCCGACGTCGACGCGCTGATAGGCGGCCTTTTGAAATGAAGGTCTCCCGCGACCACCGCGGCTGCCATGCCGACTTCTCGAGTGCGTGGCCGTTGCGTTCAGGGGAGTTCAGGGCAACGGCAGCAGCGCATTGCCCACTTTGTAGCTGCGCATTACACTGCGAATCGCTTCTGGGCCTGGCGTCGGGCCGCACCCGTCGGGGGGTGACGAATTGTCGTATCACCAGCAGCGTATAATTGTTAGTACATGCGCTCGTCCCCCGGGCAGGCAACAGGGCGGCAATGCACGAACTGATTCTTATCGGCGCCGGTTCGGTCGCCAAAGCCGTGATTGCGGCAGCGGACCAGGCGGGAATGCGAGTACGAGCCCTCTACGACGATGATTCGTCGCGATGGGGAACGACGCTGTTGAAGGTGCCGGTCGTGGGCGCACTATCTGAGGCGGCAAAGGCCGGGCTGCCTGCGGTTCTCGGCCTTGACGATCCCATCCAGCGCAAAGCGGCCGTCGATCGATTGAATTTGCAATGGGCAACCGTCGTTCACCCATCGGCATTTATCAATCCATCGTGTGCGATCGGGGCGGGCACCGTGATTCTCGAAGGCGCCATCGTGCAGCCGAACGTGACCCTGGGTCGCCACGTGATTATCGAAGCGAATGCGACGGTCTCGCACGACTGCGTGGTCGAAGATTTTGCCTATCTCGGACCCGGAGTTGACCTGGCGGGCAGCGTTCGTGTCGGCGAGGGGGCGTCATTTCAAGTAGGCGCCATCGTGACGCCGAACATTTGCGTCGGCGCCTGGGCAATGATTGGCCCGCGCTCGGCCGTCATTCGTGATGTTCCGGATCACGTCACGGTCGATGGTCTGCCGGCCCGGCCCAGTTGATTGCGGGTGGGCGCACCGTCGCCCGACGGCGCATTGAGAGCTGCTCATTCGCCGAGCAGAAACTTCATCAGGGGCTCCGAGTGGTACAGCTCTTGCCCGCCGTGTCCGAGCCCCGGAATCGCGACGATCGTTGCCTTCCCGCCGAGCTCGTGATAACGCCGTGCAAGCTCGGTGGAATTCTCGGCAAGCGGAACAAGCGTATCTTGATCACCGTGAATGTGCAGAATCTTAACGTCCGCTTTGGCGAGCGGGGCAAGATTGTCGATCGGATTGAACTCGCCCGCGCGACGTTCGAGATCGTCGACTGTCACGTCGTAACCAAGTCCCTTGGCCGGGAAGTTGATCGTGTTGGCCAGGCCCGGCCAACTGCGGAAATCGGTTGCCGGGCAGATGCCCGCAATCCGCTCGACGCACGTCGGATTCCGGAACGCCCAGCCGTAAGCAATCAGTCCACCGTGACTTTGCCCCATGATGCGCGCCCGCGGAGCAAGGCCATACTCCGCTGTCAGCAACTTGTAGAAATCCTGGCACACCTCGGCAGCGGCGGGGCTGGCGCAGGAGGGCCCCACGTCGATGCCCGCCAGGTGAAAGCCCGCGGCCAGCGCTTTTTCGGCATAGTTGCGATGCTGTAAATTGCCGAACCCATCGTTGACTCCCAACCAGAACGGAAATTCCCACAGCCAGCGCTTCGGCGCATCGACCTTGCCGGTCGGTTTGACCAGGTATGCCATGTGGCCGCGCACCGTGAGGTGCGTAAGCTCGCCGCCGGCGTAACGGGCTTCGATCCTGGTCGGCACCATTTTCACGGCGCGCTCGGCGTCGGACATGGGCGCTGGCGACGGCGCTTGCTGGCGTGCTTGGGCTTGCTGGGGAGATCGGGCATGCTCAGGCCGTTGTGGCTCTTCAGCCCTGGCGATCGCGCAGAGCCCGACAAGCACGCTCAAACGGATCACAACGCGTAGATTCCGGCCCGTTACCGCGCATCGCATGAAATCAACTCCACCGCGCATGCCTATCGATCGTGCTTACGCCCCGTGACAGCCGAGTATCAATCTAATGGCGCGCTGGGTGTACTGCGAGCGCCGGCGGGCACCAGCCAGGAGAACTGCAAAGTCTGTAGCCGGAGTCTGTGACCCCGGAAGCCGCACGGGAAATCCCGGCCTCAAAGAGGCCGGCTACAGAAGATACGCGCGCAGAATCTCAACTTTGCAGTTCTCCTGGGGCACCAGCGGCGCAGCGCGCGTCGGACTCGAAAAATGGCGATCACCGCGAGCGAGCTCAAGGCCGCGAGCCCGGCTTGCGTTGCGGCGGCCGGCTCGGGCACGCTGACGGCAGCGCTGCTTTGTCCGTCCCCGGCCTGCAGCCATTGCGAGGATATCAGCGCGAGATCCTGCGAGTTGACGATGCCGTCGCGATTGACGTCGCCGACCAGGCCAGCCCCCGTTTTCAGCCAATTGCTGCTGACCAGAGCAAGATCCTGAGTATTGACGATCGCGTCGTGGTTGACGTCGCTGTTGGCATAAACGCCTGCCACGTGCGAGGCCAACACGCTCATGGCCGCTTGGTTCGTCTGATTTGGCTTGCCGAGATTATTCGGCTCGAGCGTGAACATGTAATTACCCCACCATGGACCTGCGGCCCACCAGGTCCAGCCTAGCCAGGCGCTGCTGTTGGCCTGCATGTAGTTCAACATGTTTGTGATGGCCTGGTTGCCGATCTGGCCCGCGCCCATGGTCGAATTCGCGGCGGCGAACTCGCCCAAGAAACCGCGCAGATGATTGGCCTCGAGCCATTGCGTGAAATCGGTCAGTCGTTCGACACCGATGTTCGGGTCGTTGTTGGCAATCGTCGCCGACGTACCTGAGCTGTTGTCGTCTAGATACTGATGCACTTCGATCGCGAAGTTGTGCCCCGGGTCGACGATATTCAACATGGCCGTGGCATTCGGGGTGCCATACCAGTTCTGATCCCAACTGCTGGCTCCGGTCCAGGCATTGCCCGGCACCAGGATCAGGTTGCTCGCGCCGGTGGCGCGGATGGCCGAGATGGCGCTATTGGCCGCGGTGACCCATTGTTCGGTGGGCATCGAATTGGGTTCGTTCATCAAGCCAAAGGCCACGTTCGGATTATTTTTATAATCCTGCGCCAGGCGCGACCACAGATCGTCGAACTCGCTATCGGGCACCGAACTGCCGATCAAACCCTGCGTGGATCCCTGTGAATTGTTGGGATCCGGGTAATAACGACCGTAATTGTGCGGATCCAGAATGACCGTCGCACCGTGGCTCGTGGCGTAGGTCACGAAGCTGTTCAACCGGGCGAACTCGGCGCTGTTGAAGGGCGCGTTGGGCGTCGGCTGCAACCGTTCCCAGCGAAAGGGGACGCGGAACGTGTTCATCCCCTCGCTCAGGAAATAATCGACTTCCTGATCGGTCGGGTACGTGTAATCGGTGCCGTACGTGCCGACATGGCCCGGCGTGGGCGTATTGCCGAACTCGGCGCCAGAAAGATTCACGCCGGTATAAAGAATCTGAGCGCGGGCAATCGCTGCCGGCAAGAGGCCGACGACGACCATGGAAATCAGGGAGAGGAGGACACGCGACTTGCGAAAATTGCTATCTGCGATACGTTGCATCTCAAGGTGCCTGTGCCTGAACCCCTGGCTGCCATGATAGGCGCCCCGTACACCGGTGTCTCGCGTTTTGCCGGTTCGTTGCCGGGAAGCGATCCCGCCAATCGCGGAGCCGGACCAGTCGGCCCGAGTCGTGACACGCGTGACCACCCCCGGCGATCGTACTACGCTCGAACACAAGGATAGTGCGGGAGTCTCAAGATGGGTGCCTATGACGACGGGCTGGCCTGCGGCAAATGGTGGGCCACGCATGCGACCGGTATCGACACGGAATGCCGTCGCTTGCAATCACTACGCGCTGGCAAATCCGATGCACAGTGGCAGGACTGGTTTCGAACGCACGAAGAAGATCGTCCGGCCTTTCAGCGACTGGTAAAAGTTATCCGGCCTGACGCTTCGATCACACCGCGCGAAGTGAGCGGATTCTGGCAAGCCGCGATCCGCTTCGGCACAGCACTTGCCCCGAGTGCGTTGCGCGACGGCGCCTTCGTGCGAGGGTTTGCCGAGGGAGCTTTGCGCGCCTGGGAGGAATCGGGCGCTGCCGGCGAACGCGGCTCGGAATCGCCCGACGAAGATTGGCTCGATAAGAATGGTGGCCCGACGACCGATAACGACACGTAGGGCGGGTCAACAAGTTTCGCTTCGGTCGCTTCGTTGCCGCTTCAAAAATTGCAGCGGGGCGCCATTGGTGGCTCGTCCGCCGGTGCGGGCCTCCACGGGATCATTGCACTCGCGCTACGTAGGCGACTGCCTCCCGACTGTCGATAATGATCCAACCAAATTCATTCGGACTCTCAGTACGTCCTACAAGGATAGCTGGGTCTGAGATATTCTCGATCTTGAACCAGGGCGGTAACCTCGTATCCCAATACGTTTGAAATCGGTCGCTTTCCCGCTCCCAGTCCGCGCTCTCATATTTCCAATTGGGATCAGCTCGTTGCTGGTCTACCCAGTCTTGGACCGACGTTTGAGATGCGGAAAAGCGCGCGAATTGATATGCCGGACGGCCGATGCGGCGTCCGATGAATAAATGCTTTGCATCACGGGGAATATTGAGATCGAGCGCAAGCGGAGAATCCGCCATCTCGCTCGCCGATGTGTCGAGGACTTCCTCGTAACTACCGTACCGTAGAAATACGAGGGCCCCGCCCCCAGCTGCAATTAGAACCGAAAAACCGACAATCGCGCCAATCAAAACGCGTTTTGGCCCCACCGAACTACCCATCCTATACACCGGGTTAAACAGTGCATTGGTCAAACGCGGCCAATCGATCGCGCTCTCGATTTACTCCGCCTTTTGCCCAGCCGGCGAAAAGGTCGTTAACCATTCTTCGATCTGGTCCGCCAATTCTTGACGGTTCCTCTCGCGCGCCAGGCGGATGGCGGTTCGCGCCGCGACGATCGCGTCGTCCTTGCGCCCCACTTGGGAATAGGCGTCCACCAGGTTGATGAACGTGCCGGGCTCGGGATCCAGGCGGGATCCATTTTCCAGGTAGGGAATCGCCTCCTCGAATTGCCCGGCGGTAGCCAGTAATGCCCCCAGGTTGCAGTTCGCCGCCGCGAACGCTGGATTGATACGCAAGGCCTCTTTGTATTGCGCGAGCGCAGCGGCCAAAAGCCCACGCTGTTGCAACAGCAAACCGAGGTTGTAATGCGATTGGGCATGATCGCCCAACACGTTGATGGCTTCTTCGTAGTGATGAATGGCTTCGTCCGGCCGCTCCAAATCCTGGCAGGCGAGCGCCCAGTTGTAGTACAGCTTGTGAGCCTCGTGATTCAACTTGTAGTTCAAGAGCGGCGAGTTTTGATACAAGTCCGCGGCACGTTCAAAATGCGGCAGCGCCTCCTCCGGCCGGCCGGCGCGCGACAAGGCCACTCCCAGGTTGATCAACATCGAGAGATCGTCTGGCTGACGCTCGACCGTCTCGGCCAGCAGCGTTACTTGATTGGCGTAGGAAACGAGCCGCATGTTTGCCACGGCAATGAAAGCCAGCGCGACCGCGTCCCAACTCCAGGCCATCACGCCGAGCGAATACCGATCGGCCGTCGCCGTTGTCGCGTCCCCGGGCAGGCGCTGCAGCAGGCGCCGCACGATGTCGTAACTGCCTGCCACGACAAAGGGAACGAGCGCCGCGAGTGATACATACATCCGCCGCTCGGCCACGATCTCGCCGACGCACGGCACCAGGAGTGTCGGCGACAGGGCCGCGACGACCGTCGTCGCCACAAATCCCGCGCTCGTACGGCGCCACACGAGATAAATCGTAGCCAGTGCCGACAGCGCGACCGGCAATACCCACGGCCAGGCCACGGCCAGTGTTTCCTTGTACGGAATTTCGTAGTGCAGCACGAGCGGCCACGGCCAGAAAGCCAGCTTCAAGTACAACAACAGCACTTCCGTCTGTGTGTACCACCAGACGAGCGCCGGCAACCCCAAGTGAAAACCCGCGCTGGGCGTGCGCGGCCCGTGATAGTTGATCACGACTTGCGGGATCCATCCGAGCGCCAGCCCGACGTACAGCGGCCACGATCGTCGCAGGGCTCGCCCGAACGAGGCCGCGACAAAGGTCCGCTCGAAGAGCAACGCCACGGCGGGCAGTGTGGCCATGATCTCCTTGCTCAAGGCACCCAACTGGCATGCGATCGCCGCCGCCATGAGCCACCCAACGCGCGCCCCTCGTCCGGTTGCTGTCCAATATCGAACACACGCGTACATCGTCGCCAGGTAGCACAGTCCCATCTGCGACTCGGTTCGCTGCGTGATATAGGCGACGCTTTCGGTATTCAGAGGATGCACGGCCCAAATGAGTGCCGCCAGAAAACCAAGCGCTCCGGCGACGCCGTCATAGCGATGGGCGAAGAAATCGAGGAGCAAGGTCCGCCGCACCAGAGCCCACAAGAAAAGCGCCGCCGCGATGTGAATCGCTACGTTTGTCAGCCGGTAGCCGGAGGGCGACAGGTGGCTGAAATGATAATTGATCGCGAAGGTCAAATTCACCAGCGGCCGCGCCGAAACCGGCGTGTCGACCGAGGGGCGAAGCGGGCTGACCTCGCCCGAGGTTTTCCATAACGGCCACAGTTCGCGCACCGACGGATTGTCGGCGAGCGTGGTGTAATCGTCGTAGATGAACGGCGCGTCGATCACTCGAGCGTAGACGCCCCACACGGCCGCGCAGATCAGCGCCGTACCGCCCGCGGCCAGCAGCCACTTGCTGCGCTGGCGGGGCGCGCCGGGCGAACCTTCGCTGGCGAACGGCCTGAGATGGGGATCGACGGACGTCATATAAGCATGATGCGATCGTTGGGCGACCCTACCGGCGCGGCCGTACCGCTTGGCGACCGAATCACCCGTACCCGATCGGCCGCAAACTGGCCGCGGCGTCCCCGCCCGTCCTAGGAACCAGGTGGCAAAACCGCACAAACGCTCAAGTTGTACAAGCTTAGGCCCGGAAACCGTGTGCCGCGGCCCCGCCTGGGCAGCAGAATCGGTCCAGGCACGTACTATTCCTTATACAATTAGCGTGGTTGGCTTTCGACCAATTCGCGAAATCCAACCCTGGCGCGACGCAACCGTGGCAGCGGGGGAGCGGCATTAGATGCGAGTGGCCGTAATCGGCGCTGGTCCCGCAGGCATCACCGCCGCCATGCGCTTGGCTCAAGGCGGCGCGGACGTCGTCGTTTACGAGGCGGGCGATCGTGTCGGAGGTCTGGCGCGCTCGCTGGATTTGTGGGGACAGCGCGTCGATCTGGGGCCGCACCGGTTCTTCAGCACCGACGCCCGCGTCAACCGGCTATGGCTCGACGTCGTGGGGCGCGACTACCGTATGGTCGATCGCCTGACGCGCATTCATTATCGCGGGCGATTTTTTCGCTATCCGCTAAGACCCGTCAATGCCCTGGCCAACATGGGTGTGCTGGACGCCTCGCGCGTTCTGGCCAGCTACCTGCGCGAGCGCGTCGCTCCGAGTTGCGATCCCAAGCAGGATCGTTCATTCGAATCGTGGATCGTCAGCCGCTTTGGCCGGCAGTTGTATGACATGTTCTTCAAGTCCTACAGTGAAAAGCTGTGGGGCATCCCGTGCAGCGAGCTCGACGCCGACTTTGCGGCGCAGCGCATTAAGAAATTCTCGCTCGCCGCGGCGGTCAAACAAGCTTTGATGCCCGGCAAGCAGAGTGCCCATGCGACGCTCGTCGATCGCTTCGCGTATCCCCTCGGCGGCACGGGCTCGGTCTACGAGCGCATGGCCGATCGCGTGCGGGCGTTAGGCGGCGAGATCCATCTGAAGTCGCCCGTCCGCCGCGTGCTCCGCGATGGCCTCCAAGTGCGCGGTTTGGAGCTAGTCGAGGGGCAGATCGAAACCTGCGATCACGTCATCTCCACGATGCCGCTCACCCTCTTGGTGCGCGGCTTGGGTGACATTCCGCGCGACGTCCAGGCGTCGGTCGACCGGCTAAGATTTCGCAATACGGTGCTCGTCTATCTGCATGTGGATTCAAGCGATCTTTTTCCCGATCAATGGGTCTACATCCATTCTGAAAAACTGCGCATGGGGCGATTGACCAATTTTCGCAACTGGGTGCCCGAGTTGTACGGCAACGCCCCGACGACCGTCCTCGCTGCCGAGTATTGGTGCTTTGACAGCGACGCATTGTGGACCGAGCCGGACGACACGATCATTGCCAAAGCGTCGGCCGAACTGCAATCCACGGGCCTCTCGGGCGACGCCAAGATTCTGGCAGGACACGTGGTGCGCCTTCCACGCTGCTATCCCGTTTACGCACGCGGCTATCGCGAGCACGTCGAGCGTGTTGTTGCCTACCTGCAAACGCTTCACGGCATTACGCCGATCGGCCGCTACGGCGCCTTCAAATACAACAGCCAGGATCACAGCATCCTGATGGGCATTCTGGCCGCCGAGAACGTCCTGGAGCATCGCAATCACGACCTGTGGGCGGTGAACACCGACTACGCGACTTATCAGGAAGACGCGCTTATCACCGAGAGCGGGCTGGTTGCCGCAACCAACTCCGGCATACCCCTATAAGCCACGAGTGCGCGACGACCGGCTCTCGTGCGGCTGTCGCAAGTCTTATCGCCGACAGGCTTGGCTTGCCACGCGCCGGCAGTCGACTTATGATCCTCTTGCGTCTTCGGCGCAGGCCTGCTCATCACTTGACGGGTGGACGGCCGCGGCGATCAGATCGACCTCCCCGCCCGCGAATCCTTCCCGCCCCGTTCCTCGCAGCGAGTCATCGATGTCCACCAGCAATTCTTCGGCCGGTCGATTAACCACGGTTCAATGGTTGATCTGCATTATCGCCTCGATCGGCTTCGCGTTCGATATTTACGAACTGTTGATGCTGCCGCTGATCCTGCGGCCGGCGCTCTTGGAAATGGGCATCACGCCGGGCAGCCCCGAGTTTGCCCACTGGCGCGGCATGCTGTTCTTCGTGCCGGCCTTCGTGGGCGGAGTGTTCGGCCTGCTGGGCGGATACCTGACGGACCGGCTGGGTCGCAGGGCGGTGCTCACCTGGAGCATTTTGCTCTACGCGTTTTCGGCGTTTGCCGCCGGCTTCAGCACCTCGATGCCCATGCTCTTGTTCTTCCGCTGCACGACGTTCATCGGCGTCTGTGTCGAGTTCGTCGCGGCCGTGGCCTGGTTGGCCGAATTATTTCCCGAGCCCAAGCAGCGCGAACGTGTGCTCGGTTACACACAGTTTTTTTCCTCGATCGGCGGGCTGCTGGTGGCCGGCGCGAATTCGATTGCCATTTCGCAATCGGGCAACTTCCCGGCCATCGCCATCCCCGAATTTCTGACCTCTCTCCTCGGTTCAATCGATCCCAAGCATCAGCACGAGGCGTGGCGCTATACGCTGATGTCGGGCCTGATTCCGGCGATTCCACTGATCGTCATTCGGCCGTTTTTGCCCGAGAGCCCGGTGTGGGCCCAGAAGCGCGCGGCCGGCACGCTCAAGCGTCCCCGAATCACGGAACTGTTTTCGCCCGCATTGCGTCGCACGACCGTGGTCACCACGCTGATGTTCGCGTGCAGCTACGGCGCGGCGTTCGGCGCCATTCAACA
Source organism: Pirellulales bacterium (assembly GCA_035546535.1). NCBI lineage: Bacteria > Pseudomonadati > Planctomycetota > Planctomycetia > Pirellulales > Pirellulales bacterium. Next base: position 168,019 of record DASZWQ010000111.1, read on the forward strand.
AATCCCGCAGATCGTGCCCGGCCTGCCTGATGTCAAAGCCAAGACCGAAGGCTTGAAAAGACCGGACCAGGCGAAGATCGAGCAAGCCACGGCGGCCGATGTTACGAAGGTGCAGGAAATCGGCGGGCTCGTAGGACGTTTCATCCTGGCCGTGCTGGCGGTGCGCATCGCCAGCCGGCGAACTCTGATTCGGATCTTCCAGGTCCCCGGCCTGCTTGTGATGCCGATCGTATTCGCCGTGGCCGGAGTGCAAAGTTTGCAGATGCTCTACTACGGCATCTTCATCGCCGGACTCTTGACGGTAGGACAGTTCAGCTTCTGGGGCAACTATCTGCCGCGCGTCTATCCGGTCCACCTGCGCGGGACGGGCGAAAGTTTTGCCGCGAATATCGGCGGGCGCATGATCGGCACTTCGTTTGCCTGGATCACGAGTACGGTCGCGACGATGTCCTTTGTCCCTGGCGACTCGGATCCAACAAAGATGGCGTACACGGCAGCGGCCGTCGGCTTCAGCGTTTATATCGTCGGATTCATCGCCTCGTTCTGGCTGCCCGAGCCACCGGCCGGCGAGATCGAGGATTAAGCGCCGCTGCCGTCGCTATGCACTGAAGGAATGCTTATTCGCCGTTGGCGAAAAAGCATGGCACGAACCTTTTCGCGGCACGCACTACCCGCGCAGCCGGATATCGATCCGGGTCGAAAACGTCTCGCCGGGGTTCAAGACGCGCAAGCCCGTCTCGATGTCATGTTCGGCCAAGGCATAGGCATCGGGGACGCACGTGTACGGTTCGATGCAGATGGCCTGGCGATGAGGCGGATTGTAAACCACGCACTCGCGGCACTGCTCGTCGAAGCTCATTTCCAACGTGCGGTGGTTCGTAGGATCGGTGATCGTCGTTAGCGCACGCCCGGCCGCGTACGTCAGGTCCGTGAAGACGTCGTCGAGATGCGTTTCGACGAAACGCATGCCGAGTGACAGTCCGCGCGTGCCCGTGGCCGGGAACTTGCGGCCCGAGGGGAGCATGTCTTTCAGCTCCCAATAGCTGGAAGCCGGCACGTTCACGACGCAATTGTCTGCGGAGCCGTCTGTGCCCAGTGGGACGCGGAAGTAGGGATGGGTACCGAATCCGAACGGCAAAGTCCCGTCGCCCGTGTTCTCGATGCGGACTTCGCTCGTTAGTGCGTGACCGACCAGCTCATAGGCCACGGCGATGCGAAAATCGGCCGGCCAATGCGCCAAGAGTTCGGGCCCATCCTTCGCGGCCTGAAATTCCGCCACGGCCATGGTGCCCGTCTGCTCGACGACGCGCCACGGTCGATCGATCACGAAACCATGAATGGCATTACCGATGCCGTCGCCGGCGACAAGGGCAAACGTGCGCCCCTGGAATTCGAAATGCGTCCCGCGCAAGCGGCCTGGGAAGGGGAACAGGATGGGGATGCCGCTGTGCGATCCCTTGCCGCCGCCGGCCACGAAATCCTCGGCCGTCCACAGCACCTCGAACGGCTGGCCATCGACGACCGGTTGATAGCTGAAACAGTTGAATCCGCGCTGCGGCGCGATTCTGGCCGTGGCGCCGGTCGTGGAATCATGCAGCGTAATCACGTCGGACATGAAGATCTCTCCGCAAGGACGATCTCTAGGGATGAATCGATTCCGAGGTCTCTGGTTGCCTGGCGAAATGCCGAAGATTTCGACGATGAAATGGCCGTTTGTTCGCGCGCCCGTTGACGCGTTCCCACCATGGTCAGCACGACGAAGACCAGTAGCGCCATCGCGCCAATCAGGTTGCGCCGATCCGTCTCGCCGAAAGCCACGCTCGCCAGCCGGTGCATGAGCATGATCGCGCCGACCAGCGAAATGCCAAACAGCAGTGTCCCCACATGGTCGCCCCCCAGCAATCCGTCGCGAGCGCGCTCGGGCAATTCCAGCAGCACGTACAGACCGACGAACAATTGCAAAACGGTGGGCACAAGCGCCAACCACCCACCCCACGTCGCGACCTGTTGTACTTCTTCGCTCGGGCGTCCTTGGCGGCCGAGCCGCAGGGCAAAACCCATCACGGCCACGCCTACCACGGCGAACGAAGCGAGGACGTGGTGCAAGAATTGCGACAAGACTTCCGGATCGATCATTGCCCGTCGGAATATTAGCAGATCGTCGGCTGCCGCCGGCCGCGTGGCATACACGCCGATCACCGTGAACAAGAGCGGGAAGTGATACAGCAGATTCGTCGCGGCGAAAAAGCCCATCGTGCGACGAGCGATCCGCCGTGCCGGCGATGCACTGTCGCCCACCCGCCACCAGCGCAGGTAGAGAGCCACGCAGACGTAGTACACGGCCAGCTCTGGTATGGCCCACCAGAAACGCGAAGTCGGCAGCCGACGGGCCGTCGCATAAAACGGCTCCCAGGCCGTGATCCACACCAGGAATAACGTCGTCGCGCCGAGCGCCAGGGCAGCGGTCAGCCACACGAGCGATTGCCGCAACAGGTAAGCTCCCAACTCGCCGGCCAGGCGGTCCTGTCGCCGCACGGCGCGCGCGTCCAGCCACACGCACACCAAAGGGGCGGCGCCGGCCAGGTTGGCGGCTAACAAGTGGAACGCCAGCACAATCACCAGCAAGATGTCCAGCACCGCCTTGCCCTCGCAGCTTACCCGCCATGCCGCACTCGAAATTCATCGCCGGAACGGCGCGGCGCCCGACATTCTAGGGCCGACCATGCTCATCCACCAGCGGTGCGGCAACGCCGAGTCGCTGTTGCAAAGCATGGCCGGCGGCCTCTGCCGGCTCAACGGCCCATACGGAAGTCCAGGTCGCCGGTGCGTTGACACTCACACCTCGCGATGACTACGATTTCTTGACCGTTGCAGGCTCGCGCGTACGGCCTCTGCTGCTCTGCCAAAAGCGCTGCAAGTAGCCGGGGTGCCTGGAACTGCAACGAGCGCGCGGGCGATTAGCTCAGTTGGTTAGAGCGCCACGTTTACACCGTGGATGTCGGGGGTTCGAGTCCCTCATCGCCCACTGTTAAAAACCCCCGCCGAAACAAGCATTTCTGTTACCTGCCGACGTTCGGCAGTGCGGCCATTCCAAGGGGAATAAAACGGTAGTTACCGTTTTATTCGCACAACGGAGGTCGCATCATGCCCCGAACTGCCGGAGAATCGACGCCCAAATATCGGAAACATAAGGCGACAGCACAGGCTGTTGTCACGATTTCTGGCCGCGATCACTATCTCGGTCCTTATGGCTCAAAGGCCAGTCGCGTTGAGTACGACCGGCTCATCGGTGAATGGCTCGCTGCTGGTCGACGCGCAGTCGCAGTGTCGGATAGCAACGACCTAACCGTCACGGAGTTGTGCAAGGCGTACAAGGCATACGCCGAGGCCTACTACGTCCGCGGCGGTCGACTTTACAACATCGCGACGGCGATGCGGGCCATCAGGCTGCGATACGGCCATACACGGGCCACTGAGTTTGGCCCTCTCGCGCTCAAGGCCGTACGTCAGACTTTCGTCGACGATGGAAAGGCGCGCAAATACTGCAATTCTCTAATCCAAGAGATCCGTCGCGCGTTTAAATGGGCGGCCAGCGAGCAATTGATCCCCATGGGAACATGGCAGTCGCTGACAACCGTTGCGGGTTTGAGAGTCGGTCACACAGCAGCTCGTGAAACCGAACCCATCAAGCCCATCGACGATAGCATTGTCGAGGCAACCTTGCCTCACATGCCGGCCGTTGTGGCTGACATGGTGCGATTTCAAAGAGCGACCGGCGCCAGGCCGGCCGAGGTTTGTGCGATCCGACCTGGTGACGTCGACCGCTCCGGCGATGTCTGGGCGTACCGTCCGCGATCCCACAAGACGAAGCACCATGGCCGGGATCGCGTGATTTTCGTAGGTCCGAAGGCGCAAGAGGTTCTGCGCCCGTACCTACTGCGTTCCGCGGACGCTTTTTGCTTTTCACCGGCGGAGAGTGAGCGAGCACGCAAGGCCGTGTTGCGTTCCAATCGCAAAACGCCCGTGCAACCCAGTCAATTGGACAGGTCCAAGAAACGCCCTAAGCGCAAACCCGGCGCCGTATACAATCGGCTGTCGTACCTGACCGCAATCCACCGGGCCTGCGACAAGGCCTTCCCACCGACGGAGAAGCTCGAGGGCGACGAACTCAAGCAGTGGCGGAGCGCCCACCGCTGGTCCCCCAACCGACTCAGGCACACCGCAGCCACCGAAATCCGCAAGCGCTTCGGGCTCGAAAGCGCTCAGATGGTACTTGGCCACTCAAAGCCCAACACCACGCTCATCTACGCCGAGCGAGACCTCCAGAAGGCCGCCGCGGTTATTCGGGAAGTCGGCTGATGCATTGAAGTGCAACCCGTCGCATTAGTGCCTGCGGCGTATTATTTGTTGACAACGGCCGCCAAATTTGCATAGTGAGATTTCGGTGGGGTAGTGAACCTGCGACGACAATACTCGTCGGCACGCATTGGCTGGCCAGTTAAAAACTAGGTCGAAGTGCGCGCCGACGGTCTGTTGCCGGAGGTAAAATCTGTGATCGACTCTCAGCACGAGAGCCTGGTTGCTCTCGCGGACGTCCCGTCCCTCATCCCCATTCGCCGCGGCACGAAGCGGCCCCACGTTAGCTGCATTTATCGCTGGTGCCAGCGCGGACTTCGCGGCGTGAAGCTCGAGTCCATTCAAGTTGGCGGCACCTGCTGCACGTCGCGCGAGGCGTTGCAGCGATTCTTTGAGAGATTGACCGCTGCTCGCGATGGCAATGCGGCACCGGGACGCACGGTCGGCCAGCGACGAAAGACCGTTGATCGCGCCAATGCCGAACTCGAAAAGGCCGGCTGGTGATGCGATCTGGCGAGGACAATTCGTCTATCGCTAGTCTGCGGAAAGCGAAGTGATCGCAAAAAAATGAGCCGGCCAGGTGTGCCACACCCGCCGGCTTGGATTCGGCTGAAGCCGAAAGTGCATCACAGGATTCTAGGTGAACGGAGTCGTGATGTCGAGAAGCTGCCCCACGTCGGCGATCCGAACCCTCGGAAGCAGACTACGTGCGCGCCGCGGCAAAAGGCAGCGGGACCGTCATCGGGCGCCTGAGGTGCGCTTCCAGGCACGAACCTATGTTCGCGAGTGCGAGTGCAGGGAAGCACGGCCCGATATGCGACGGCAACCAGACGTCCAGGCTTAGGGAACGGCGTTCAATACAAATCCAGGCTCCGCAACCCAGCGACCTGGTGGGTAATCCACCGTCCTAAGCGCGCACCCACGTTGGATCAGTAGGCTTCAGTACGTCCAATAGAGTTCGGCACACGGGTACGCTAGCGGCATCCCCGCCCAAGATTACCCGATATGGGCCTGGGTCTGCGCTGAAACAGCCTTCCTATAGAACAAACTGCGTTCTGAGCACACGAGAAACAGCATCTAGTCACCGGCTTGAGAGGCGCTGGCCTGCTATTGATTTTCTGATCCATCGGTTATGAAGGTTTCCAGCCGACAGGCAAGGAGACCCGATCGATGAGTACGCGACGACGGAAGCGGCATAGTCCGGAGCAGATTGTTCGCAAAGTAGAACTAACATTTGTCGATTCCAAGTGCTCATCGGCGGCCGAGTTGCGGATAGTAGTGTGAGTAGTTCTCGCGAGCAGCTGCATGACCAGTTGCGCGCATCTTTACATTGCCTTCATACGTCGACGTCGAGCGGCTCGCCGATTGGGCCGCTTGCCGCTGCAACCCGCGGATTGCGGAAGCCGACTTGGCGTTGAAATTATTCTGTTCAAGTGCTGGACGAACGAGCGACTGGTAGTTCGTTGCGATACCGTTGTTGTTGTTGATCAAATTCATGTACGGACTTATCGCGGGTCGCCGCGCGCTCCCGCCGCCGGCACCGTCGAATGGACGCGGCTTGGCTCTGTATTGAGCTTGCGCGCTGGTCACTAGGACACCCAGCAGCACGAACACGCCACTTAAAGTCACTCTTTGCATAATGCAGGTCATTCCCCTCTCCGTCGTCTAAGCCATTCATTTAAAGTGCATACGACGATCACCACTACGCCAAATGTGGCTAAATCTCGCAGGAGTAGCATCGCGCCCGCGCACACGTCCAATAACAACGACCCCACTTCGGTAGCTGTCACCAATAAGTCCTTTTTGCATGGCACTTAGAACAGATGCGTCGCGTTCTCGCCACGCTTGGTCGAAGACGTTCATGCTAATGGCTGTCCGATGCGAGGATTGAGTCCGCGAATCGATTGCAGAGGGCCAACAACGAGCCTCTAAACCCGCAATTCCGCGCAGAATGTCGATAGACATGTTGGGCCGCGGAAGACCTTCACGTTCTTTTGTCAACCGTGCCTGTCACGCGGCAACTTCCTCACAAGCTGAACTGAATACTGAGTGTTGCGAATGTCATTTGACTTGCGCGCTCGACGCTCATCCACGTGATCATCGGTCAGTCTGGTCAACGCAGAGCCGCCGCTGCGCTTGCAACTTCCTGTGCTTGATAAGTACACACGACACTCGTCCATTGGGACTTAGAGTGGTTCTCGTTAGTCGGGGTACTTTGCGAAGCACCATATAGATAGAGACGTTATTGAGGTTATCGAAATCCAGATCACAATATCAGCCATCCAGCTAGCCCTTGCTGCCTTTACCTTGGGTGGGTGGCATAGCGCCGATACCGGTTCGAACCGTCGTACTCGGCTCCTCACAAGTGAGTCTGGAGAACGCCTTTTGGGCAACCGGGCACGAGCACTCGTGAAGGTCGGTCGACCTCATCCGCGCGACTGGAACCGATTCGTCGGCGCGTCGTGCTTGCTCGACAATATCGCGCGCAGCTACACCGCCCGGTACCGTCATCGGACAAGTCCCCTGCTATGTCGCGCCCGAACGCGGACACGTCTGACGTTGAGAAAGAACGCAAGTGGATATTGCGCTCTTTTCCCCAGTGTGGTCGCCAGCCGTCGTCATGGAATAGCGGAAAACACTATGCCGATATCGAAGAATTAACTAGTTGACCGCTCTTCATGAGGTCGGCTAACTGAGTCCTCCGGTGTGAGCGTTGTCGTCGTGTATATTGTCACGAACAGGTCCTCAGCCATGCCGGAATGCGCCACAAGACGGCTTTGCTCGGCCAGCAGAGCGATAATAGGCACCAATCGCACCATGACTTGGCGAATGCGTGGAGATCGGATCCAGCGGATTTGAAAAAAAGACGCCTTTCCGAAACGACTTGCCGGAAAGGCTCCTTAAAGAAGCGGCACACTGGGAATCAGCGAGAACTTCTCACATGCGCGTCCTTGTCACTGGCTCCAGCGGGCTGATTGGTTCCGAAGCGGTTCGTTTCTTCGACGATTTAGGCTTCGATATCGCCGGCGTCGACAACAACATGCGCGCCGACTTTTTCGGGCCCAAGGGAGATACGACCTG